>DAOVJK010000295.1 GCA_030673265.1 Pseudomonadota bacterium
CTGTAAGAACCGAGAAATATTTGATGATTTTTTGTATTGACTTTGCCGTTTTGTTGTTAGATAACTTTACATGTTAAGTAACAAAAGAGGTTTGAGATGCCAAGTTTTCAATACAAGACATATCTGGCAAAGCCTCACCGGAAAGCGGCCATCTCTGTGACCCCACAGATGCTAGCGCTATTTATGTCTGCGAAAGTTGCGGTTTTGACGCTCCCCGAAAAGAAACACCTCTGCAAGCCAAGAGTTGGGTCCTTTAGTTATTATTATTATTGCGGCGATTGCGGACGAGGAGCAAGTTAAAGCGGAAACGCTCTGCGCCCCGCAATTATTCAAATTGTTTAGCTGGATATTAAAAAAAACAGTGGTATAACAAAATAATCAGTAATTCCATCGAACTGTTTACCTGTTAGGGAGAAACTAATGAACACGAACCGATCATTTCATACCACCGTACTTATAACTCTGGCCCTGCTGCTTCTTGCCGGTTGCTCCTCTCACCAGGCAGTTAAAGATGAAGTAGCCGCCTCAGAACAGAAACAGAATAAGTCCGTCGAGCAACTCCGTCAAGATATGAATGGAGAGCTCAGCCTACTTAAAGACGCAACGGAGCAAGCAACAAGGACTGCAGAAAATGCCAATCTGGCCGTCGGAGAACTACAGGCCAAATTTGCATCACGCAATGATCTGATCGAAAAACAGCGGGAGGTAGTCTATTTCGGCTTTGACCGATCTGACCTTGACGATACCGGCCAAGCAACTCTCGACAACGTTGCCGCCTTTGCGAGTACAGACAAAAACTACGTAGTGATCCTTGAGGGTCACACCGACAAAGTGGGCTCAGATTCCTACAATTACGCTTTGAGTAGCAGACGGGTTAACAGTGTTATCCGCTATCTGGTCGGCGAAAAAGGCGCTGATCAAAACCGGATACATATACTCGGGCTGGGCGAGGGTTATCCAGCCGCCGACAATAATTCAAAGGAAGGCCGAAGTCATAACCGTCGGGTCATCCTCAGAGTCCTGGCACCACGTTGATCAATTATAGCAGGGGGCAGATAGTGGCCGTCAAGCATGGAGACGAGGCATAGTCGGCCAGAATCAGGCTTCAACTCATGGTGGCCTCGGGGTTCTTCCCCACCAATAACAGAGTTCTGCCCCCTGTTATCATTTCCCGGATTTCCGTTCAAAAAATACAAAGAAACCTGCCGTTCCACCAGAGCCAATATTTACCCTTTGAGACCAGAGAGATTCCCGGGCCTGACCACCCTTACTACCCTTCAGGGTAGAATTGATCTTTGCCTACACCGCAAATCGGGCAGACCCAGTCCTCGGGAAGATCTGCAAAGGCGGTGCCGGGCGCGATACCACTGTCAGGGTCGCCGAGATCAGGGTCGTAAACATAACCACACGAACCACAAGTATACTTCATGAAGGACCTCCATGTGCTTATCATTTATACGAATTGCATAAAACTTATGGTTTAAATATAAATGGTCTAATCAATAATACTCAAGGTATTAATGAATACTGCTTTTTAATAAGTTGCTCTGGCCTTGACCTTTAACGTATTATTATAACTTGATTTATGAAATTCAACTCTCTTCAGAAGTGACCAACATGAAAAAATTTACCTGGGTTGCCATTCTCTGTGCCCTTTTGTTCTCGGCCTGTGCCCCCCTTCAAACCAAAACCCAAAAAGGCGGCGTTTATGGCGCAGCCGGCGGAGCGACAGTTGGTGCGATATTAGGCCAGGCCATCGGTCATGACACCGAAGCGACCCTCTGGGGCGCGGCAATCGGAGCAGCTCTTGGGGGAGGCACCGGAGCTGGAGTCGGCAAAATGATGGACGATCAGGAGCGCGATATGAGAGAAGCCCTAGCCGCCTCAGAGGCTGCGGCGATCCAGCGCGAAGGCAATCTAATCGCAATTATCCTTAAAGGCGATCTGACCTTTGCCACAAACTCAACCGTAGTCAAACCGGGACTCCACATTGAATTAGACAGAATTGCCAGTGTGATTATGCAATACCCGCAAACACTAATCAGAATTGAAGGCCACACCGACAGCAGCGGCAGTGAAGCATATAACCAGGACCTTTCTGAGCGTAGAGCCGGTAACGTCAGGAACCTTCTTGCCCAGAGGGGTGTATCATATAGCAAAGTGGAAGTAATAGGTTACGGGGAAACCATGCCGATCGCCACAAACGAGACTGAGGCGGGCAGGCAGAGGAACCGAAGGGTCGAGATCAAGGTAGCCCCGGACATGAAGCGATACTAAGGTGACGATTCTCCAGGCTGGATTTCTCCTCAGGAGATCGCGACAGCTTGGCCGGGAAAAGTGCGTATCAGCATTGAAGCGCCCGTCATGCTCGGTTAACGGCCTGATAATCAGCCAGACATTTAAACATTTCACCTCCAGGCAATTTATTTCCGCCTATCTCGCCATAATAGCCCGGCAAGGACCAAGGCAATAACAAAACCACACAAACTTAACCATAAAGGGATGACCTCTCCGGCAACCATTACTTCAAACTGGAAACCCAGCCTGAGCAAATGCATCAACGCAATTGCAAGAAGAAATAACATAATGATCAAGGGCAGGGGTTTCATCAATTGCTCCTTATTCTGAATCTGCCAATCCCATCAGGATTGACCAACTATTTATTGCCATTCAATAAAAATGTCGAACCGGCCGCGGGCTTTGTTTTACAGCAAGACAGCCTCCCGCCTTCAGGACCTTTTGGCTACTCCATTAGGCGCGGCCAAGCCCCTGAACCTGACCATAAAAGGATCGGATCTTCTCTGATTCGAAAATGTGTTTCCCCTGCCATTGATTTCCAGCAATCTCAACCATGACATATGCCACCATCTTCCCGGCAATAGGGCGATATTTTTTCAAAAACCCTGTGAAAGCGAAAGGCAACCAGCGAGAAAGCATCTGGCCTAATTCTTCGCCAAATCTCCTTTCCTTGCGCTCACCAAGCAATAGAGAGGGCCGAAAAACTAGAAAGCTATCGTAGCCGCAACGAGCAATACTTTCTTCCACTTCACCCTTGATCCTGTTGTAGAATATTCGAGATCCAGGATCAGCACCCATGGCACTGACCAACAGGAATAACTTCGCACCATTGTTAAAGGCAAGGCGGGCAATCTCGGCAGTATAGCCCAGATCAACCTTGGCAAAGGCCGACTTGGAACCAGCTTTTTTGATGGTAGTGCCCAAACAACAAAAAACATCGTCAGCGCCGATTACATCTTTATAATCACCAAGTAATTCGAAATTAACCTGATACTGGACCAATTTGGGATGCTCAATATCAAGCGGCCTTCTGACCAAAACCCGCACCTCGCGGTAAGAAGTCTCGGCCAACAGAAAATCGAGACAATGTCTGCCGACCAAACCACTGGCTCCAACTAAGAGGGCTGTTTTCCGGATAATCAAGCGTTACCTCTTTAGCTTTGGTTTGTAAGTCATGGAAAAATCAATTCTGCCTTTTTAATTCTATGAAATTATAACAACAATTGTATGATTAAATGTGAGCAGGATAATTATTAAAAGCAGATCGTGAGGATTAATGGCATGACAGATAAGAATGAAAAAAGCTGTTTGAATTGCGGCCAGCCTGTTGCAGACCCATCCAATGCCGCTCTCTGTCCCAGTTGCGGCCTGACCTACTGGAAATGCGGGAGCTGCGGCTTTCTGCTGACGGCCGCCACCCCGCCTAACACCTGCCCGAGCTGTCATAAGGAATGCGAATTCAAGAATGTAACCTGCTATACCCCGGACTGCGGTGGCCCCGGCAATATCGATCCACGCCTTTAGCCCGCATATTTCATGAGTATTTTTGAAAAGTCATTTTAACTGATTGTACTTGTGTGTTAAAC
>DAOVJK010000114.1 GCA_030673265.1 Pseudomonadota bacterium
CAATAGGCTCACCTTTATCATCCAGAAAAACAGTGGCCACCGGCGGGTTATACGAGGAAATTGACGAGATATCAGGCACCTCAAGGGCAGCGACAGAATAAAGACCCGCCCCGATAAACAAGGTGAGTATCGAAGCAATAATCAGCAGAAAAATCGTAAGATGAATATGGTTACACTTCCACGACCTCGATATTGCTTTCTTTTTTTTATTCGACGATGACACTGTAAGCCTCTGTGCAGATTGAAAAACCACGAAGAACCAATCTAACTGTTCAGCAGCGCCGCGCTTCGATGCTGATCCAGATGTACTCAGGTATGCGTAGACTCCAAATGGAGCGCTGCTGAACTATTACCTGTCTGACAAATAAAAAAAGGCCACCCCAAGAGGGCAGCCTTTTTTCTAAAACAAGTCTTCAAATTATCACATAATTATTTAATGTGACAATCACCACACTTGGTCGGACCTTTTTTAGCAGCTTTATGACAACCTTTGCAATTCGCATGGGCTGCTTTCTTGGCGGTAGCAACTTTTTTGTTGGCCAAAGAACCGTCATGACAGGTAGCACATTTAGCTTCTTTACCGGCAGCATAAGGTCCCTGGGTGCCATCAGCATTCTGGGTATGATGACACTTGGCACATTCAGTCCTGGCCTGATGGGCCCAATGCTGAAAAGTAACTGTGCTCTTAGCCTTCTTGGGAGTATCGATTGTCGTTGTTTCAGGACCCTCACCAGCCATGCTGATAGCTGAAAAACCACAAACCATAGCCAAAACTGCCAAACAAAGTACGATTTTCTTAGCCATTCTTTTTCTCCTCAAATAAGAAATTAACTTCAATGAATATGGATTCATTCATTAGCAAGATTGACTTATATTCTTTAAAAAAAAAGATGTCAAGCTGGAAAAAAAGAGTGCTTTACGCACAATAAAACCTGACAATTATTAAGTTAGTAATTTCAAAAAGTTATAGTCAAAAAAAAATTATGGCCCGAGTTCTTCGAGCCATAACCATAATCCATTTTAACTAAGGTAAGTTATTATTTCCCATGCACAATTTCAAATCAACCGCTACCATAACTATGCAAGCCGGACAGCAAATAGTTAACCCCATAGTAAGTGAAAATCACTGCCACAAAACCGATGATGGCCAGCCAGGCAATACGTTTGCCCCCCCAACCCTTGGTAAACCTGGCATGCAATGCGCCTGCGTAAACAAACCAGGTGATCAATGACCATGTCTCTTTGGGATCCCAGCTCCAATAAGTACCCCAGGCGGAATTAGCCCAGACGGCCCCGGTAATGATCCCGGCGGAAAGCCATAAAAACCCGAAAACAACGGTCTTATGGGTAATATCATCTATCACCTTCAACCCCGGCAAAGTGGCCAGCAGACTGTCAGGATTCTTCTCCTTGACACCGTCAACGCTGGTGGATCGGAGTAAGTACATAATTCCCAACCCGGCTGCCACGGCAAAAGCGGCGTAACCAACAAAACAGGTCACAACATGGGCAATCAACCAGTTACTCTGCAGGGCTGGGATCAGCGGCTTGATATCAGGACTGGTCAACGAAGCCAGGGCCATACTAAAAAAGGCAAAAGGCACGGCAAAGGCGCCAATTAACCGGTTCTTGAATTTGAACTCCAGGAACAGATAAAAGATGGCAATAGACCAGGCAAAAAAGACCAATGATTCATACATATTGGACATTGGCGCGTGCCCGACCCCCATCTGGTATGACTCCACCCATCTTAAGGCGATTCCGCCGGTATTACACAGAAAACCCAGCAGAATCAAAAGAGAGGCAGCCAAACCGAGCTTCTTGGCCCGGAAGACAAAAATCGCGATGTAAACAATCGAGGCGGCCAGATAGGCAAAGGTAGTAAAACCCAATAACTGAGAGCTAGTCATATCTATTCCCTTGTAAGTTTTAAACTGTCATTCTGCTCAAGCAATTCAGTCAGAGCAGAAAAATCATTTTCAAAGCCAATCATGTTCTTGTTGCTTGTTCCACTGAGATGCAGTCGAGAACGCGACTCCTCACTGGAAATATAAATCCAAACCTTTTTATGGGAAAGAAAAAACGCAACATAAAGACCAAGGAGCATTATAGCACAGCCAAAATAAACAAACCAAACTCCCGGATCTTTGGTCACCTGAAGACCGGTGTAATAAAGCTGCCTAATCGAGAAGGTGTAATTGGTATCAGGTCTTTCGACTATTACCATCTTGCCCTCCTCGGTCCAGAACTCGATAGGCTTCTGACTGGCATCGTTGAACCAGATCTTATGCCGGTAGCGACCCATCGCATAGGGCCCCATCCGATTGGTTATCCCAAAGTCAAGGCTCTCTTCTGCCCATTTAATCGGCCGGCCAGGGCTGACAAAAAACTTCTTACTAACTTTGGTCGTTTCATTTTCAATCTCAATCGCATAACCATCTTCCAGAGGTTGATAGCTGGACTGATAAAAGGTCAGCCCCCCGTATTGAAGAGGATCATTAACCTCGATGCTTTTCTTGAGAACCTCCTTGCCATCCTGCAGAACCACTAAGTCAGAAGTAAATTCCTTGGGTGCTCCAGTATCATAAAGCTCCAGTTCAAATCGATCACAACGTAACTCAAAATCTAACGGCATTGCGCTATTATTGGCATCACGCAAGTAGATCTGTTTGACAGAACCACCCTCCCTGATCATAACACTACCCTTGAAGCCAAGGATGGAACCTACAATCGCCCCGGCAAAAATCAGCAGAATGCTGATATGGACGGCAATCACCCCAAGTCTGCTCCAATTACCCTTCTGGGCGGCAAACAACACCCCACCATCTTTCTCTGCCCTCTCGAAATGCCAGGAAGAAGAAACCCCTTCCACCGCCTGGGCAATTTCGGCAACCGGCAAATCCGAGGAGAAAGCTTGACGCTTTGGCATCTTGACAATACGGCCGACATCCATGGCCAGATTATCCAGATGAACCAAACGCCAGATATTCGGGAAGCGGTCAATAGTGCAGACAATCAAGTTTATACTGAACAATACCAGCAGAGAAATAAACCACCAGGAATTGTACATATCCGGCACGTTGAGCAGTTGAAAAAGCTTGGCTGTGCCGGCCCCGAAGGTATCAACATAATACTGCATTTCCTTCCCTTGCTGAATTACAGTGCCGATTATCGAGGTAACCGCCAGGACAAAGAAGGTAAAAAGAGCAAGTTTCACCGAAGAGAAAAAAGCCCATACTTCATTCTTGTTTTTTTGCATACATTGACTCTAAATGTTTTATTTAAATGTTACTTTGCTTAACAGGCAAAATACTTGCCAACCTGCTCATCATTAGCCCAACAATGCTTAAGCACAAGACGTGCCATCTCCGTCCAGCCAATTAGACGAGCAAATTTTAGTCAATTATTACAGATAATTAACTAAGAGGAGTGCCAGACAAACAAACAAAACCGACTGGGGCAATTGCAGAATATTACTCAACAACTAAAGAATATTCTTCAACTTTAGACCGCACGACAATTCAAGTCCTTTTGCTAAACAGCAGCGCCCCCTGCCAACCCTGCTAACTCAGCCAGGCAAGATCATAACTTGAGATGATACCATCACCAGCGCAATCATGTCAATAACTTCACACAGGACCTATTTATATCCTGATAAAATACAATCACCGCTAAAACTCTTAGAGTAATCATCAAACTTTAAGATATTCATAGACAAAATACTTGCCATATGCAAACGGACGTTGTATATCTCCCCCTTTCGAAGAACATTGCAAAGGAGTCGTAAAAATGGCTAAGAAGTGCGAGATATGTGGCAAGAAACCTGTCACCGGAAATAATGTCAGTCATGCTCACAACAAAACCAGAAGACGTTGGCTGCCAAATTTGCAGAGCGTCAGGGTTGCTGTTTCAGCGGGCAACAATAAGAAGATGCGGGTTTGCACCAGTTGCATACGTTCCGGCGCCGTAGTTAAACCGGCCGTCAGGACTGCTACCACCTAAAACAACAAGGTCTCGGTCCGCAAAGATCGTAACTTGCGAAATGCAAAAGGGCTGTCGGATATTATACCGACAGCCTTTTTTTTATCGCCCCCTTAAAAACGGAAAAAGCATCTTTCCGTTTCGCAACAATCACTCCGCTAGCTCTATCCAGATCAGGCATATAGGGCAAGCAGCACCGGCCCCTACGAAAAAACCTGCTATCACACTGAATAACATAATAATTTCTGCTATTTTCTACGTGCTTCAGTCACCCCTGGGATACGCCTTAACTTCAACAGCACTCTGGCAAGATGATCCAAATTATCTACCTCTATGACCAAATTGACTATGGCTAGATTATCCGACGAAGTATGGGCCTCCATACTAACGATATTGGCATCCACCTCGCTGATCGTATTACTGACCCCGGCAATCAAGCCCCGCTGATTTTGGGCAACCATCAGCACCTTAACCTGATGAAGACCAACTTCAGTTCCGTCATTCCAACTGACTTCGATATGCCGCTCTGGATCAGTGGCCAGAAAATTAACACAACCCGCCTTGTGCACTGAAATACCTCGCCCGGAACTGATAAAGCCAATAATATCATCGCCGGGTACCGGCATGCAGCACTTGCTGATCTTGACCATCATATCGTCAACGCCATCAATAACAATCGCCTGGCTCCGCTTAGCCGTTTTTCTCCGCCCCGGCGCAGTCTGGGCCGTGACAACTTCCCCTGCTTTAAGCTCAGGCCCGCCCCCCCCGGCAGCACTGGCCCCATCCGACCGCAACTCTTCAGGCTGCATACGATTTACTATAGCCGTAACAGTTATCTTACCGGTTCCCACCTTTCTGAGCAGGTCATCAAGGTTATTACATGAAAACGATTTGAGAACCTCCTTGAGGTGGCCACTACGGGTGATTTTTTTGAGACTAAGATTGCGTTTGCGTAATTCTCGTTCGCAGACCTCAGTACCTACCTTAAGGGTCCTCTCCTGTTCTTCCTTTTTAAGCCAATGCCTGATCCTGCTCTTAGCGCGGCTGGTCCTCACCAGCGGCAACCAGCCCCGATTAGGTTTCTGGGACGAGGCAGTTATAATTTCAACCATATCACCGCTTTTCAGGAGATGCTTGAGGGGTACGATTCGACCATTGATCTTGGCCCCGGCACAATGATCGCCAACGGCGGTGTGAATGGCATAGGCAAAGTCAATCGGAGTGCTGTCGAGGGGCAACTCCTTAATCTCGCCATTGGGGGTCAGTGCATAGATCTCCACTTCCCTAAGTTCGCCCTTAACCGCCTCCAGAAACTCTGCCGGATCCTTAAGTTCCTGCAGGTCCTGAATAGACTGAACCAACTGCGACAAGCCCTTGAAGAGCTGCGCGTCATCGGAGTTTATCGCCTTACCCTCTTTATAGGCCCAATGGGCGGCGATACCTTCGTTGGCAACCTGATCCATGGTCTCGGTTCTGATCTGGACCTCCATAAACTCACCATGGGGGCCAACTACCGTGGTATGAAGAGACCGGTAGCCATTTGACTTGGGCGTACTGACAAAATCCTTAAACCTCCCTGACACCGGCAGCCACAGATCATGCAGCAGTCCCAGCACCTCATAACATTCGCGATCAGAATTAACAATAATCCTGAAAGCCACCTTATCGTAAACCTTTTCAAGGGGGATATTCTGGGCAACCAGCTTTTTGTAGATACTATATAGGTGTTTAGGGCGGCCCAGGATCCGGAACTCGGTTATATCCTGTTCCTTTAGTTTGGCCGTCAGAATCTCCTTTACTGCCTCAACATACTGCTCGCGGTCAAGGAGTGAGGTTTTCATCCTGCTCTGCAGATCTTGATATTCTTCAGGGTGAATATAGGAAAAGGCCAGATCCTCCAGTTCCCTCTTGACCCAGTCAATACCGAGCCGGCTTGCCAGGGGGGCATACAGATCCATGGTCTCATGGGAGAATTCCTGCTGCTTCTCAGGCGCGACATGATGCAAAGACTGCATATCATGCAGACAATCCGCCAGCTTCAGGACCAACACCCGGATATCATCCGACATGGCCAGCAGCATACGCCGGATGTTCTCTGCCTGAAAAGCCAGTCTGCTGTCGAAATTAACACTGGTGATTTTGGTCACACCACGCACGATACTGGCGACATCCTTGCCGAACTTCTTCGCCAGCTCCTTTTCCGGAACCGACACAGGTTCCTTCAGCGCACCATGCAGCAGACCGGCAACGATGGTATTAAGATCGAGTTTAAGTCTGGCCAGAATATCGGCAACGGACAGGGCATGATCAAGGTAAGGCAACCCGGAAAGGCGATGGTTACCTGTATAGATCTGCTCGGCAAATTCAAAAGCCCGGCGCAGAATATCCAGGTTTTCCCCGGGGAGGTGCTCCTGCACCCTCTCAATGACGTCTTCAATTTCAGGCATAAGCTATTAGGCCCATATAAATTAAATGTTCAACTTCCCGAGTCAATTTACCGACTGGTAATGACGTGGTTATTCTCAACTTTCAAGCGATCCAATCTTGTCAAATCAACAATCCAGCAGTCAAAATTCAGACCAGCAAGACTCCAGAAGAAAAACGTGGATATCAGCTACCTGCTTCTTTCTCCAGAATCACTTCGCCAAATCGGCCATCTCGTCATTAATCCTGGCAGTAAGATGTGCGACAACCTCGGCGAGGGGCAGGCTGACGGTTTGACCATCACGCCTGGTCCTGATCTCAACCGTGCCATCCTTGGCAAACCCCTTACCCACCGTTACCCGGTAAGGGATACCGACCAGATCAGCATCTTTGAACTTAATCCCTGGCCGCTCGTCCCGATCATCCAGCAATATGTCAAGGCCGTGATCCTGCAGACCCCGATAAACGATCTCAGCCGCATCGGTAATTTCCGGATCACTCGGCGAAAGATTAAGTACTACAACCTGGAAAGGCGCCAGCGGCACCGGAAAGATAATCCCATCATCGTCATGGTTCTGCTCAATGGCCGCCGCCACAATACGACTGACCCCGATCCCGTAACAACCCATCACAAAATGTTTTTCCTGGCCATCCTGGTCAGAATAAGTGGCATTGAGGACCTCGCTGTAGTTGGTGCCCAGTTTAAAGATATGACCGACCTCAATGCCTTTGGTAAATTCCAGCTCCCCATTACAAAGCGGACAGAGGTCATCACTGGTAACTTCCCGCAGATCACCGATCTGGCCAACCTCGAAATCGCGGCCCAGATTTGCGTTCAGCAGATGATAATTCTTTTCACCGCCGCCAATCGCAAAGTTGCGCATCACCTCGATCTCCCGATCGGCCACCAACGGAATCTTAATGCCGACCGGCCCCAGATAACCGCTGGGCACTCCGGTGGCATCATAGATCTGTTGATCATCGGCCAATTCAACATCGACCGCGCCCAACATGTTTTTAAGCTTGACCTCCTGGACCTCATGATCACCACGAACCAGAACCGCCACCGGCTTACCATCGGCCATATAGACCATGGTTTTAACGAGCTGTTTCGGGGAAACATCCAAAAAGGCCGTTACCGCGACAACCTTGCGTTTTCCAGGAGTTTCTATCTTTTCAAGGGGCAGCAACTCAACTTCTGGTTCAGGCGCCTTGGGGGCTGCCCCGACAGCTTTTTCAAGATTAGCGGAATAACCACAGCCACCGCCCTTGGCCTTACATATCGCCAGGGTATCCTCGCCGGTATCAGCCAGAACCATGAATTCATGGGAAAAATCCCCACCAATGGTGCCGGTATCAGCCTCAACCGCCCGGAACGATAACCCGCAGCGCTTGAATATCCGGTGATAGGCATCAGACATCTTCCGGTAGGCAACATTGGCGCCATCTTCGTCCACATCAAAACTGTAGGCGTCTTTCATGATAAATTCCCGGCCCCGCATCAAGCCGAACCGCGGTCTGATCTCATCCCGAAACTTGGTCTGAATCTGATACAGATTCAGAGGCAGAGCCCGATAGGAGTGCACATTCATCCGCACCAGATCGGTTATAACTTCTTCATGGGTCGGCCCCAGGCAACTTTCACGATTATGCCGGTCTTTGAAGCGCAACAACTCCGGACCGTACTTAAGCCAGCGCCCGGACTCGAGCCATAGATCGGCAGGCTGCACCACCGGCAACAAAAGTTCCTGGGCCCCGGCCCGGTTCATCTCCTCACGAACAATATGTTCAACCTTGCGAATCGCCGCCAGACCAAGGGGCAGATACGAGTAAATTCCAGAAGCAAGTTTACGAATAAAACCGGCCCGCAGCAGTAAGCGATGGCTCACGACCTCGGCCTCGGCCGGATTTTCCTTCAAGGTCGGCAATAACAATTGTGAATAACGCATGATGTGTTCCTAATATAATTACTGACAGATTATTAAGTGAACGACCAACCTCGAACGTCCAACATTAAGACAACAAAGACTCCGACATAAAATAAGGAAGCCGCTTCGCTGCAGCTTCCCGGCAAGAACAGTTTAGCTTCAGAATTACTGAACCATGTAAAAAAACCCTGCGCCCTCCTCCAATACAAGCGTGAAACCCATAGGAGGCACTAAAAAGAGTCTGATCAGAAAAGCACCGCAACTTTAGGCACTTCAGGCACTTTAGGCACTTTAGCCACTTTAGGCACTTTAGGCACTTCAGGCACTTTAGGCACTTTAGGCACTTCAGGCACTTCAGGCACTTCAGGCACTTCAGGC
>DAOVJK010000003.1 GCA_030673265.1 Pseudomonadota bacterium
GGCAGTCGTCTGCCTGTCCGGGCTATTTTGCCTCATCCTGTTCTCCACCATAAAATTCACCAGCGAGATTATTCCCGATCAAAAAACGGAGCTTGAGCTCCAGGCGCGTATCCGCTACAAGCTCGACAATAAATTCAATAGTATGATGGGCATAAATCGCGCTAATCATGGCGGCAACTGGTTCTACACCCTTTTTGGCAAGGAACTGGAACCGCTGCGGGAAAACCTCGACGCTGCCCTGCGGATTTCCGAAGCAAACCATCTGCTTTTGACCCGATTTTACGAAAGCCCCCAGGAGATGAGCACGGGGCCGGTTAAGGAGCGTTACTGGCAATACCACCAGGCCAACCGCCAACGCGATTTGCATCAAGCTCAACAGGCGCAAACAACGCGGGACAACGACACTAAAGCCCAAACAGCCGGCAAATCCGAGGGAAACAACAGCGACCAAGCATCGCTGTTGTTGATGATATTCAATGCCGTCTCTCTGTGGATTATAACACCGCTGGTCTTCCTTATCCTGCTGATTGATGATGGCAAACTTAAAAGGGACCTGGTTCACTCCATGCCAAATCGCTATTTCGAAATGAGCCTGACCATCCTCGACAATATCAATGAAGCGCTGGGCCGTTACCTGCGCGGTACCTTTATTGAATGCTTCCTGGTCGGCTCGAGCTTTACCATCTGTCTGTTTCTGATCGGGCTTGAGATGCAGTGGGCAGCCACCATCGGCGTCATTGCCGGACTTGCCAATGCCATCCCTTTTTTAGGACCGGCTATTGGCCTGCTGGTGGGAGTACTATACGCCATTATGGCCGAGGATGTCTCACCGATCCTACCCTTCGTCAACAGTGCCAACCTGCTGCCCGCCATTCTGGTAGTAGTAGCAATTGTCCAATTGACAGACAATGCCATCTTCCAACCCTATGTGTTGGGCAGCGCCGTTGATCTCCACCCCCTGGTCGTTGTCTTCGGGGTAATGGGCGGCGCCGTTATCTTCGGTTTTACCGGAATGCTTTTCGCAATTCCGGCCATCATGATCGGTAAGGTGGTGCTCACCACCTTGTTTCGCCAATTCCGGGCCTACGAAATCATCTAGCAACCATTTCACCCAGGCCAAGCATGAAAGACCATACCACCCTGTTGATAATTGACGATCATCCCCTGTTCCGGGAAGGCCTCAAATCAATTATGAAATTTGCTCCCCGGTTTGAGATAATTGGTGAAGCAAACGATGGCCTCACCGGTTTAACACTGGCTACCGAGTTAAAACCGGACATTATACTCACAAATATTTCCATGTTGGGAATAGACGGTATCGAACTCACCAGAAGATTAAAAACACTCCTGCCGGAATCAAAGGTTGTGATCCTTTCAACCCACAGTGGCCTAACTCACATTTCGCTGGCCATGCACGCAGGTGCGTCAGGCTATCTCCTAAAAAGTTCATCGCCCGCCAAGGTTCTTGAAGGAATTACTGCAGTAGCGAACAACCAAACCTTTATGGACAGGATCTCATCCCAATCCATCTCCAGTGAAACCTTAAGTATCAAAGTTCTGGAGCATTATGAAACCCAACGGGCCTATGAGAATCTAACTCCCCGGGAACAACAGGTAATGCGCGGACTGGTTGAGGAAACAACACACCAGCAACTTGCTGAAAAACTTTCTATCACCACCAAAACCGTAGAAAACCACCGAAGTAATATTATGAGAAAATTGGCTTTAAAGAGAGAAATAGAACTAATCAGGTTTGCCGCCCAAATCGGCTTGATAAAAACAAACACCTGAACCAATCACCCTGATCTGCCGGATCAAATGGCAGCTCAGAGCAACTTCCAAAGAATTACCACTTCTGTTTTCCATCCCGGTCTTTTATAGCCTAAGATGATTCCACCAGCCAACTCGGGAGTTTCTCCCGAGAAATATACATGGTTCCCCCATATCTTTTTCATTCCTACCGGTTATTTTACAAGACAGTCAATTAACTTGCTTAAAACAAGCTTTACAGCGACGGGATATAATTCATGAGCCTAGTAAGATTTCTGAGCAAAGAGAAACTGGTCGAATATCTTGACGAAGAGCTGCGCATCTTTTTAAACGCCAACGAAATTTATGAACTAAATCAATACGGGTGGCTAACCGATGACCAACCCGACCCGGAATACATCGGCCTTGCCATGTGGCAAACCGAACCACCAACCAGCCGCGCCAAGATCCCCAATATCCGTGGAACTATACAGTCCCCATCCCTTTCTCAAACCGAGATGGGACGAATCCACAAGACAGGTCGTGAGTTTGAAGAATTAATGAAATCAGCTCGCCATTCAATCGGCCTCACCCACCTGTTCCACAAAAATGCCACAGATCTAAGCCAATGTTTCGGCTATCATTTTTCCGATACAGCCATGAAACTAGACCTGGCAACCGAACGACTAAGAGACTTGTTTATCGATGCTTTTAGGGTCTTTCTGGGCTTTGACATTAAAGATAAAACCCCTCCCCCCCCCACTAGTCCAAAAGAACAGCGTCATGCTTTTTGTCGCCCGTTCAAGAAAACCAGAGATAAACTCGCCGAAGACCCAGACCAGTACAAAGAGTTACTTGATTGCCTTGGGGACTTGCTTCCGCTTATCGAGCAAACCCCTTTGAAACGCATGGATAAACTTGAGCAAAACAACGAAAAGTTGCAGAACGGCAACCACTTTTCAGCGACAATTAATGGTTTTAATAAGCGACTAGATTCAAGAGAGCCGCACGATCTCATCATGGCTGAGAAAACTGCCCTGCCAAGCATCTCCGAATGGTACAAACTTCTGGTTAGAGAGAGTAACCAGATCTTCCTGGCCGAGTACTTACTAAGGAACTTCGGTGCCCCTCCATTAATTCCGAACGCAGCCTTAAATCACTAGCCCGCATATTTCACCAGTCGAGATGCCCGATTGCGAAACGCTCGATAGGCAAAGTATGATGTTTTCAGCAGGTAAGCGGCCAGAGGGAGACTCCGATACTTTAGTATGCTGAAAGCCTTGTACAGCAGATTCTGTACAATACCCCCCTGAGGGGTGCTATACGGATATATCGGCTGACCCGCAGGGTGAGTAGTTTCGAAGTTTGCCCTATCTGAAAAACAAACCATATATTTCATTTGGTACAAACTGTGACCTTGATATTCCACAGCCAACCCAAGGTTTAACACTCAAGCACAATCAGTTAAGATGCCTTTTCAAAAACACTCATGAAATATGCGGGCTAGAGCTTAGATTTGGGTCCTAACGAGCAAAACGCAGAAAAAATGTGCGAAGCTTCTCTCTAACCACGGCTAAACCATACACCACTTCCTATTAAAACCTCCGCCTTACGGCTTGCCCATCCCCTCACGACAGATTATCATCAACACCAGTCAATATTCACATATCTGTCAAGCAATCCCGGTCGCCTTTTATGAATCAGGATCTATCCGAAAATGAACGCCAATTCCTGAATAATCTAGATCACCACCTGCAGAATATCCCCGCAGAATGCCCGTACGGACTTCCGCATCAAGCAATTTACAGAATGGCCAGGTTCACCGTTATCCCGGAAGAGATCATGGGGATACTGTTAGCCGCCGGCTACCGGCGCTATGGCAACACGGTTTACACCATGGGCTGCGAAAACTGTCGCAGTTGTATACCGATCAAGCTCGATCCATTCGAATTTGTCCCGAATCGTAATCAGAAACGAAGCTCCAAACGCAACCTAGATCTAACCATTGCAAGAAATCCTCTAACACCTGACAAGGAAGCAATTGCACTACTCCAGACCTTCTTTGACCACCGCTATCCCGGCAAAAACAATAGCGCAGAAGATTATTATGCTGGTTTTTTTCTTAATTCATCCGAATTCTCGGCAGAGATCCGTTACTGTTCTGAAGGGAAACTGCTAGGGGTTTCAATAATCGACGTCGGTAGAACCTGGCTTAACGCAGTTTACTTCTTCTTCGAACCCCAATCATCAAAGCGCAGTCTGGGCACATTCAATATCATCAACCTGATTGACCTTTGCAAAGAGCAAAATATCCACAATCTATATCTGGGCTACTGGATTAAAGAGTCGAGCGCCATGAATTACAAGGCCGCCTTTCAGCCGCACTATGTCTTCGTTGACGAGTATTGGCATAAGGCCTCCTAATTTTACTAAATAGCCCCTAACATACCGCAATAACGGCATATAGTTAGACCCTCAATACGCTAATCCCACAATGAACGGTATGCCGAATCGATTTATTTAACATATTTCATCCCAAACAAAAAAGTGTGATACTATGAGACGCAAGCTTAGTTTTTCCAACGTAAATGACCTAAAAGATGAAGGTGATGAAAATGGAAAAATGGCACCTAGCGGGGATTATTTCACTTGATGACCGACCGGCATTGACCCTACCGACCAACAAGCTAAACAAAAAACCCCGCCACCAAGAACGGTCTCAGGGAAAAAGCAAGGCGATCACTCTGTTGCAATCTATTCTCCGCAAAATGACGGAGGTAATAGCTCTATTCTGATTTGAATATACTTAAACAACAACCAATTTAAAATATGGCTCCCATCAAAAAGAAGGTCTTGCAATAAGCATCAGTAATTCTTTTGCGGGGGACAAGACCATGGGGATTATGATCAAATACCAGCCCAACGAGATTGTTTTATAGACAATTAAGTCCTGGCAAGGGATCTATAACGCAAAGTCATCGAATCCAAGTCACAGACTAAAACAGCCTGACCTCATCCAACCAGACGGTTCCATTCGAAATCAGCTCGTTTTTGAAATGAGGAACAACCGGCACAATCATCTCAACATATTCAGGAGAAAAGATCTTGTCCCCTCCGGGATTTTTTTGCCTATGTGATATAAATATCCCACCCTTCGGAAAATTGCTGCCAAATCCGACATGAAAATTTGACCAATTTCCGGGGAGGACTCGAAAAAACTTGACAGCGTCAAGGAAGAGCTCCGACACTGACAATAGAGGGAAGCGATGTAGAGGATGTGTAAACCACATCAACAATCGGGGAGATCACCATGAAAAAAGTTACAGCGATTAGTTTGGTCTTGTCCGCGTTACTCCTTACTTACTCCCTGGCATTTGCAGAATCGAAGATTCTTGATGTACCCAGCGGTAAAATAATTCCATTTTCCGAAATGATCCAAGGTCTGCAAAAGGCAAATTACATCTTTCTCGGTGACGACATTACCGTCACCGGTCATCAGATCGCGCAAATGGAGATCCTTAAGGGTATACATGAAAAAAATAAACAACTGGCTGTCGGGGTCGAGATGTTTCGAAATGAAAGCCAGTATATTCTTGATCAATGGAGCACAAATGAAATCAAAAAACGAAGGTTTGTAGACGAATTTAATTCAAATTGGGGGGAGTGGGATCGTTACAAAAAACTCTTCCAATATATCTGGGACAACCGGGTAAAGCTCGCCGCTCTCAATATTTCCAGGGATATTCTCATCCAGGTGGAGTCGAAAGGGTTTGACTCTTTGAGTCCCGATCAGCTTGGCGGACTCTATGAGGGCATAACCTGCGATGTCGTGCCGAGTTATCAAGATGTGATGCGCAGGATGAACCTTTACAAAGGTATGCTGCAAGAGCAGTCCTTTAAGAATCATTGTGAGATGAAAATCCTCGGCGACATCATGATGGCCAAAAATCTAGTAGAATTCCACAATAAAAACCCCGCTCTTACCATGATCGTCCTGGCTGGCAACACCCATTCCTGGAAGCATGGAATCCCGAGCCGAATCAACAACCAAGCCGGGAATAATTTCAAAACAATTCTGTTCGAAGCGGCAGGCCGGGTAAACCGTAACACCGTTACCGCGGCTGACGCCGATTATCTCTGGCTTGATTACGGTGCCACCGGCTGGCGCCGCTAAAATTTGTGAACCCCTTGGAGGATATTGAAAGCGAGGCGCTAATCGTTACAACACCCGCCATTGATCATAATTCAGCAATTTTATCCGACCGGAGACATTCAGACAGCAACTATGCCGGACAATCTCGCCCGGAGATATCTCCCGCCCACAAAAAAAGGACCTACGAATTAACGTAAGTCCTTGAAATTACTGGTGCACCCGGCACGATTCGAACGTGCGACCCCCTGATTCGTAGTCAGGTACTCTATCCAGCTGAGCTACGGGTGCAAATATTAAAGGCATCTCTATAACTCAAATTACCTGATTCAGCAACCACAAACTGCAAACAGTTTACCTCGCCAAATAAACTTTTAGAAGAAAATGCCTCTTAGCGTGGGCCAGATCCAGGCCAGCAACAATGACACTATCGGGCGGTTTGGGTCTCGGCCAGAATCCCGGCGAAATCACTCCCGGACGGATACTGAAAAACCTTGAGACCAAATTCGGGGACGGCAGCTAGCAGATGATCAAAGATATCGGCCTGAATGGCCTCGTAATTGGCCCAGGCCTGATCATTGCTGAACACATAAATCTCAATCGGAATCCCTTGCGGAGTCGGAGCCAAATGCCGGACCAGAAAGGTCATCTCTTGGTGGATATTGGGATTGGCGCGCAGATAGGCAACTATGTAGGCCCTGAACACCCCGATATTAGTCTGTCGCCTGCCATTCACTGTGGAGGTGACGGTATCGACCCGATGCTCCTGGTTATAGGCCTCAAGCTCATGCTGCTTGGCGACCAGATAATCCTTGAGGATCTCATATTTACCAAAGCGTTCCAACATTTCGGCATCACAGAAACGAATCGAATTCATATCGAGATAAATGGCCCGCTTGATCCTGCGGCCACCTGACTCGCTCATTCCCCGCCAGTTTTTAAAGGAGGTGGAGACTAAGGCATAGGTGGGAATGGTGGTGATCGTCTTGTCCCAGTTCTGGACCTTGACGGTATGGATTGAAACATCTATTACGTCACCATCGGCACCGTAAGCCGGCATCTCAATCCAGTCCCCGACCCGGGCCATCTTGTTAGCGGAGATCTGCAGGCTGGCGACAAAACCAAGGATGGTATCTTTGAAAACCAGGAGTAGGACGGCAGTCAAGCCGCCAAGAACGCTCATAATTCCCCACGGCGATCGATCGGCGAGAAACGCCACGGCAAAGATCGCAGCCATAACCCACAAAACTATCTTCAAAACCTCGACGTATCCCCTGAGCGAACGTTCCCGGGAAATACCATAAGAATCGTAGATCTGCAAAGCTGCGGAAAGAAAACTGGTGATTATCCTGACTCCCACCAATACAAAAAATGCCATTGCCAGACGCCTGACAACCTCGGCCGTCGGGTCCTGGGCCGCAAACAGCAGATCAACCGCAACAATAACCGTTATCAGTGGTAGCACCGCACCCAAGCGCCGGAAGAAACCGTGGGCGACCAGAGTGTCATCCCATTGATTACTACTGCGCCTTACCCCTTTTTCCAGTAAAGGCACCAGAAAACGGTTGGCCAGCCAACCGGCCAGTAGCGCAGCCAGCACAACAACCAGCAACGCTGCCCCCCAAAGCACCGCCTCAACAACTGTCGCTGCCAGGCCCTGGCCCGCAAGCCACTTTTCTAGAGAGCTAAACATGTTTCACCACTGGAAGAATTATGGAGATACTTCATCAGCCGCCCAACCCTAAAAGCCGACAGAGCTGGTAAACGCTAGTGGAAAGCAGCATCGCAAAGACCGTATTGAAAGCCATCGAGAACGCCCCCCACTTCCAGGACCCGGCTTCCTTGATGATACAGACCACCGTCACAAAACATGGCGAATAAAACATGATGAACAGAATCAGACTGAAGGCCTTGGCCTTATCCCAACTCGGGTCGGCGGCCAGGGTCTTGGAGAGAGAACCACCCTTCTCGACATCAACTCCACCAAGAGAATAGGCCGTGCCCAGAGTCGAGAGCACGATCTCCTTGGCGGCAAATCCGCCAACCAGGGCAATATTGGTCCGCCAATCAAAGCCGGCCAGCCAGGTAATGCTTTCAAGGGAGCGACCGAGGCGACCAGCCAGGGAATGGCGCAGCGCCTGCCCCGCCTGGGCCGCCTCAATCGCCGCCAACTGTCGAGTTAATTCCTGAGAGACCGGAACTGAGCTGCCTTCCGCATGTAGCTGTCCATTCAGCTCGGCATAACTGGCCGATATCTCCTGCCGCTGGTTCTCAAATACCAGCTTTTGCGAATCAGGCAAACCGGGGAAGGTCATAGTCACCCAGATCAGAATCGAGGCGCCCAGAATAACGGTGGCCGCTTTGCGGATGTACTGCCAGGTCTTCTCCCAGGTGTGGATAGCAAGCCCCCTGAAGGTCGGTAATCGATAAGGGGGTAGCTCCATGACAAAGGGGGTCGGTTCGCCTTTGAGGACCGTGAGCCGCAAAAGCTTCGCCACTAACAGGGCCACCACCCAGGCCAGCAAGGTCAACATAAACATGACCTGGGCCTGATTATTCGAGAAAAAAGTGCCGATCATTAGGGCCAGAACCGGTAATTTCGCGCCACAGTTCATAAAGGGCGCAGTCAGCAGGGTGGCCATCCTCTCCCGAGGCGAACGCAAGGTCCTGGTGGCCATAACTCCGGGGACCGCACAGCCACCAGCGATACCACCGGATATAATGTAGGCCATGACCGAACTGCCATGCAAACCAAAAATCCGAAAGACCCGATCCATCATGAATGCGACCCTGGCCAGATAACCGGAATCCTCCAGGATGGCGATCCCAAAAAACATAAACATGATGATCGGCACGAAACCCATTACGCCGCCGACCCCGCCGATAATTCCGGAAACAAGCAAGGACTTGAGATGCCCGTCGGGCAGGAGCCGCTCAAAAAAGCCAGCCAGCCAACCAAATAAAGATTCGAGCCAGCTCACCGGCAGTTCACTGTAAGTAAAAGTAAAATGGTACAGGCCAAGCAGAACAGCCAACATGATGATGGGACCAAAAATCTGGTTGGTCACCACCCGGTCGATCCGATCAGAGGTATAGAGCCGGTCTTCATCGTAGGTATGAGTTATAACGCCCTGGCGCAAGATTGACTTTATATAGCCATAGCGATGATCGGCGACAATCGCCTCCGGATAAGTTTCCATGGTCGCCAGGACGTGTTTGCCCACCTCCTCGACCTTGTCTTCCAGACAGTCCGCCACCTTCTCCTGATCATGTCTCCCAGCAAAACTCCGGCCTTTTTCGATGACCTGCTTGTCATTCTCCAAATATTTCAAGGCCAACCATCGCGAGGAATAGGTATCAGTCAGAAAAGAGTTTGCCTCAATCTGCTTTTCCATCTCCAAAATGGCCCCGTCGATATCTTCTCCATAGGCAATATAGACAGGTTCCCAGTCTTGGTTGGCCTGTGCAACTTTCTCGACCACTTGCAGCAATTCATCGACACCCTCGCCGCTGCGGGCGGAGATTGCCACTATCGGTACGTTCAGCAAGTCGGCCAACCTTGCAACTTCAATGGAAATTCCACGGTCCCGGGCCACATCGATCATGTTGAGGGCAATCACCACCGGTACACCCAACTCCAGAAACTGGCAGGTGAGATAGAGATGCCGCTCAAGATTGGCGGCATCGGTGATATTAATGACCACCCGCGGTTTTTCATGAATCAGGAAATCACGGGCGACCACCTCTTCGACAGAATAGGCCGTAAGCGAATAGGTGCCGGGCAGGTCAACGATATTAATGCTGGCGCCGCTGGTGCTGTTATATATCCCCTCCTTCTTCTCAACCGTTACGCCGGGATAATTGCCAACATGCTGCCTGGCGCCGGTCAAGCGGTTGAACAGGGTGGTCTTGCCGGCATTGGGATTGCCGGCCAAAGCTATCTTGAAACTTTCTGGCATCGATCTTCTTTCCTCTCGCCATGAGATCATAACATGACGATTATTCGTTACTATTCAACCTCTACTTCTATATAGTCAGCTTCATTATTTCGCAAAGTCAGGGTCCCCCCCATCACCCGCAAAGCAACAGGATCATTAAGCGGAGCTCTGCCCTGGATTTTAATGGTGGTCCCGGGAACCATACCCATCTCCCTGATCCTGCGGCCAAGTTCTCCTGCTACTTTTACACTGGCGATGGTTCCAGACTGCCCCTTCGCCATCTCTCTGAGCATTATACGGCTCACCATGCACACCTCATATTACAAGCATTTGCTGATCCGATCTTCCGAGCGAAAGATTAGGCAGTGACAATATTTTTCTACAGGAACTTTCACTAATAAGTATGGAAATTCAGGGAGTCAACAAATTACTTACTGGGCCGCTCAATTAAGCCTATCGACCTGAATTAATAATAAACCCGCTGTTCAATTCCACTGCAATGCACCGACACTAACATTGTCTGATCATAACATCCCGTTTTTACCCTTTCAAATACCAGATAAAGGGCTTATTATTGGTTTATAACTAATTGGTGGAATCATCTACGCATTCCCAACAATTCCACCATGGCTACTTATTAATAAATGCATTCCAGTTAACTATTCACTGTAATGTCCGGGAAACGGCTAAAACCACCGGACTGGATCTGTTTAGTTAACACACTCCACCGATAAGCAAAGGGGCACCATGAACGAATCCCAAAGATTACAGGACGATATCCAGACAAAATCCATGGCCAAACTGGCCCCGCTGCTCAACAGTTATAAATTGAATTGTGACTCCCTGGCAACAGCTCTCAAATGGAAATCCATCGTTTTGCTCCTGGGCAACTATTCTTCAGGAAAATCAACCCTGATTAATGAACTTCTCGGGAGTAATATCCAGCTAACCGGTCAATCGCCAACTGATGATTCTTTCACGATAATTACCTCACCTGATCCTGGCTCGGAGCCAAAAGATATTATCGGCTCAAGCCTGGTTAACGATGAACGGATGCCGTTTACCGCGTTTAAAGAATACGGTGAACAATTCATGTCCCATTTCGCCTTGAAACAGATCGATTCTCCACAGCTGGCGGATATGGCAATAATCGACACCCCCGGCATGCTGGACTCGATCACTGAAAAAGATCGCGGGTTCAACTATAACAGGGTTATCGGTGACCTGGCCAAGCTGGCCGATCTGGTTGTGCTGATGTTCGACCCCCACAAGGCCGGCACCATCCGGGAGGTATATGACACCATCAGAAACACCCTGCCCGCCAACACCGGCGAAGACCGGATCATCTTTGTCATGAGCCGCATTGACGAATGTGACAATCCCGCCGACCTGATCCGTTCCTACGGAACTCTCTGCTGGAACCTTTCCCAGATGACCGGCCGCAAGGACATTCCCAGAATATTCATGACCTACGCCCCAGATCTTTCCCGCGTCCCGGAAAGCATGGCAGCCTGGAATAACGAACGGGCCGAACTAAAAGATAAAATTCTGGCGGCACCGTCTCTGCGGGTAAATCATATCTTGCAACATATCGATAAACAGGCCCATGAGCTCCGAATGATCAGCGAGGTGTTAACCGCCTTCAGCAATAAAGGCCGGTTGCTTCTAAGAAAGACCAGCCGTGCTGCAGCGAGCACTGCCCTGTTTCTCTTTTTCTTCCTGGATATTATAGTCCGCGAATTCACCGGCCTGCCAGAGACAACCCTGATCTCCTCTCTGCTTTCGGGGACAGTTGGCTGGCCCAACCTGCTTATCCCAACCATCGGCGTCGGCAGCGCCACTTTCCTGATATCCCTGTTTTTTTCCAGAGTCCAGTTTCCCCGCCTGAAAAAGCAGTCTGTAACAGAGCCTGAAAAACTCATCGACCTTGATTCAGACTATCGCCAACAATTATGGACCCAAGTCAACGCTCAAGTCAGGTTATTGCTAAAAGCCGCCGGACTCAAAGATGTGATAGTCGGTCACCAGATCAATTTACGAAAAATCGACAAGTTCATCTCCGGGGATTTGCAAAATTATTACAAAAAGATTTCGTGAGCTCAGGTGTTCGCATTTAACCAGAAGTGCAAACCATAAACAGCTCCAATCAACCATTTACCCCTGGCCAATGCGCATTACCACAATGTGGCACCCATGCTTTCCGCTTTACCTGAACATTGTTCTTTAGATGATTACGTCGTATAGGTTTTTCTCGCTTCTATGCAAATCGATTTTTTATTTTGCCACCCCGAAAATAATTTCCTTTGCAAGTTCAATAGCTTGAATTAAAAACGGAGTATACCTGTGTAATTAAGAGCTATTGCGAGGAAACCCGGCGTTTAATTATTCTCTTTTCCTCCAGAAAGCCGGGGTCAGTTCGCATAACCCCACATAATCATATACTTTTTTAAATGATAAGCCAAAATCACGCAACAACAGGCTGTTAAACAGGCCATTTCTCGTATCTCCCCGTACTGCGTGGTATTTCCAGCTGTTGATAACTTTTCAGACTTTTCCAAAAATCACCCCAGACCACTTTTGACTGATTCATCCCTTTTCAATAAAAACAGAGAACCGATTTCGGAAAAGAGCAGGGGGCTCCATTTTCTCAAATCAAAGTTATAAAAGCAGGATCAGATTTTATTATGCCTTGGGAAACGATTAAAGAAAATTTAGCGGCTGTTCTGCCGGAGAGCACTTTGTCTCTGTGGATACAACCTCTGGAGTTCAAGAAAGCCTCAGAGCGGCTATTTGAACTGGTTGCTCCCGATCGTTTTTTCTGCTCCTGGGTACAAGAAAACTTCTTTGCCGATATCAGAAAAGGCTTTGATGATCTGCAGATGCAAGACACAGAGATCAAACTGGTCGTTGCCGCTGAGCGCCCTCTCCCCTTACTGCCGCCGGGACAGACCGATGGCCAGCTGCGACTCCCCAGAATTCCGCAGATCAAAAATACCGTTCGTGCTCTGCATCCTCGCTTCACCTTCAATGAGTTCATGGTCGGCGAATCCAACGCCATGGCCAAAATAGCCTGTGAAGCCATCGCCAACGATGACTCCGCCCTGGGCCGTAGCGTATTCATTGAATCGGGCCCCGGTCTTGGCAAGAGCCATTTGACCCATGCCGTTGCCCATAAAATCATGGCCGATTCCCCCTCAACCAAACTCCACTACCTCACCGCCCAACAACTCACCGCCGAGATGGTTCGGTCTATCCGTAGCAATTCAATGGAGCAGTTCAAGGAAAAATTTCACAACTGCGATGTCCTGCTCATGGAGGACATCCACACTTTGTCGGGCAGGATCAAGACCCAGGAGGAACTCACTGCGGCCCTTGATATCCTTTTAGGTCATGAAAAAAGGATCATTTTCACCAGCAAGATACCGGCCAGAGAGATCCCCAACCTTGAACCGGACCTACTTTCACGCCTATCCGGTGGGTTGGTCACCACGATCAATCCACCCGACCTTCAAACCAGACGGCATATAATCAAGAAGAAATCAGACAACTATTCTCTGCAACTCGATGAAGAGCAGGTCGGTTTCCTGGCGGAAAACATCAGAGGTGATATAAGGCAGGTTGAAAGTGCGGTGGTCGGCCTGAAGGCCAAGATGGGTCTTTTAGGGTGCCGTCCCGATCTTGATATGCTTAAGGAAGTGATTGGCAGTATTGTCGGCCAATCTGAGGCCACCGTCTCGGCTGAGACCATCAGGGACTTCATTGCCAAACAATTCAAAACTTCAACCGAAGAACTTAAATCGAAAAGTCGGAAAAGGGAAGTTGCCTTCCCCAGACAGGTAGCCATGTATCTGGCCAGAAAATTTACCGACCAAGCCCTGGCTGATATCGGACGCGCCTTCAACCGGGACCACTCAACCGTTGTTCATTCGGTAAGGGTCATTACCAATTCGATTAACCGCAATGCCAGTGTTAAAGGTCAAGTCGAGCTCTTGACCAACAAAATCCGCAAACAGTTCTTATAACTCAACTTGCCGAGTTGGTTTGTCCTCTGGAAATTACGAGTTTGTTTTTTTAATTTAGAAGCAAGCAAGTCTTTGCAAGCATACCTTAGCCCATGATCTGGTCAACTAGCCCGCATATTTCATGAGTAGTTTCGAAGTCTGCGCTATCTGAAAAACAAACCATGTATTTCATTTGGTACAAACTGTGACCTTGATATTCCACAGCAAACCAAAGGTTTAACACTCAAGTACAATCAGTTAAAAGAGTTGCGTTAGCCACAGGTAGACTAAATAGTCCTTTAAATTCTCCAGCAGCCCCAATAAACCTAAAAATAAACCGGCTTGACCGGGGCCTGACCACTATCCGCCTGGCGACTTTCCGCCACGGCTTCGACCGTACGGGCCGCCGACTTGATCACGTCATTCATACCAATCCCATCCCAACCAAAACCACTGAGGTAGAGCCCGGGCATTTTTTCTTCAAGGTCCCGCCGCCATTTAAGTAGCGCCGGATGATCCATCTCCAGCTGGGGGATGGCCCCGACCGATTTCAACACCTTCGCAAAAACCGGCGGCTCGGGAAGTACCATCAACTTACTGATATCAGCATAAACTTTGGCGATCAGCTCTTCATCCGGCAAGTCAAGCCGTTCCGGATGGCGCCGCCCCCCGACCAGGGCTTCCAGCAAGACATGGTTCTCCGGGCAACGGCCAGGAAACATATGGGAAGAAAACATGGCGCCAAGGGCAAAACGGCCCTCCCGTTCCGGGGCCAGATAACCAAAACCGCGCGGCACCTCCGCCCCGGCGCCAAAAGCCATAACCACGTTAGCTATCCTGGCGCCGGGCACCTCTTGAACCGGTGGCTTATCAAGTCCCGTAAGAAGCCGCAGGGCCGAATTAACCGGCAGAGCCATAATCAACACCTTGGTCCGCAAAACCTCCTGTTCGGTGCTTACCAGCCAATCATTGCCATCCCGCGCTAACTTGTGTACCGAAGTCGACAGCAACAGATTATCCCGGTCAGCGGCCAGCACCTCGATCAGTCGCTCCATGCCCTCAGGGAAATTTATCATGGCCGGTAAACCGCTCTGGCCCGGAGCCGTTTTCTTTTTATTTTTTAAACCACGCAAGACAGAACCAGCCTCTTTTTCGAGCTGGCGAACGCCGGGCATGACCGCATCAATACTCAACCGGTCTAAATCTCCGGCAAAGGTCCCGGTAACGGCGACATCGATCATGGGTAAAACCTCCCGGCCAAATCGATAGGACGCCCAGGCACCGATGGTCTGGTCCTCCTGGCGTGGTTTTTTCCAGAGATCTGCCAACAGCCGCAATTTCCCGGCAAAGGAGAGCAGAGGTGTCGACAACAGCATCTTAGGGCTCTGGGGCAACGGTTCCAATTTACCTTCAAAACAGATGAATCGGCGGAAATCTCCCAACGGTGCGGTCTGGACCTCCCCCTCGAGTCCGACATCCCTCAAGAGTTGCCGACTTTCCGGGGTATTATTCAGAAATCCGTGTGGCCCCCACTCTCCCTGGAAACCATCCTGTTTGAAGGTTTTAATCGCTCCCCCGGGACGGTCCTCCTTTTCAATAATAGCCACTTTAAGTTCAGGCCGTTGCTTGCCAAGAAAATGGGCGATACTCAAGCCGGAAAGGCCTGCACCAACAATAATCACATCAAAATTATTTTTCATCTATGCCTCGATCTTGACGAACATTGTCAATATTCAAGAGCCGCAACAAAACAACCATTACATTTCTGATCATTTCGCGACTGCTCCATATGCCCGTCACTGTATTTCAATGTTACGGCTATTATTAAAAAACGGCTTACCAAAACGTAAATATTAAATGCCTTCGCCAAACAAGAATGTTATTCTCATGTTAATCATCGCTCCAGACAATCAAGCTTATCTTTACAAAAATTGTGGACAATCGGCCAATAATATAATATTTGCATCTCTAAAATTCCAAGGAAACTTATGGCCGGGCAAGAAACACATACCACTTCGGACAAAACAGGTAAAATCCGCCGAGTCCTGCTCCTTTATTATTCTTTCAGCGGTCAGACCACCGGTCTGCTCAACAATCTCGCTATTGGCTTAAAACAGGAAGGTGTCGAGGTCAACTTTGTCAAACTTCGCCCCATCGCCCCCTTACGCTTTCCTATCGGTTCCATTTTCGCGACCTTCAGGATGATGCTGGCAACCTTTTTCCGCTTGCGAATCACCATTAAAGAACCCGAAGCATGCGTATGGGAAGATTATGATCTGATTATTCTGGCCGGTCCGACTTGGTCATATAACCCAAGCGGCCCGATTCTTGATCTCTTCGATCGTTTCGGCCCGCGCCTCTTCAAAAACAAAAGCGTTCTGCCCATGATTTCCTGCCGGGGTTACTGGCGGATGCACTGGCACGGTCTTAAGGGTCTTCTAACAAAATCCGGCGCCAAGATACCAAACCGGATAATTTTTTCCCACCCGGCCCCCGAGCCATGGCGAACACTGGGAGTATTCTTGAAAATTGCCGGCAAAGCACCGGAAAGATCAAAGCTGATCGGCCGCTATTACAAACGCTACGGCCACTCCAGACAACAACTGCTGGCAGCGGAAAAGATGGGTGTCACCATTGGCAGCTGTCTTAAGCACAACAGATCACTGGCAGATTTGGATCTCTGCCCTGATATCGCCCTACCTTAAAACTCAACACCCTTGCCGGCTTTAACTCCTGTCCCATAGCAATGCTTGATCTCCCGCATCTCCGTGACTATATCAGCCAGGGCAACCAGTCCCGCCCCGGCCCCGCGACCGGTGAGAACTATATTTACCCCGGGCGGTCTATCCTCCAGCACGGCAAGCACCTCATTTTCTGCAACGAACCCATAATTGAGCAGATAGGTTATTTCGTCGAGAACCACTAATTTATAATTACCCGAAATAATCTTCGCACGGGCCAGTTCCCAGCCCTGCCGGGCGGCCCTTTTCACCTCGTCCATATGTTCAGCGTCCCAGGTAAAACCAGTCCCGCAGACATGCAATTCAATTAAATCACTACAAGTTGCAAGCGCCTTGACCTCACCGGTCTGCCATTTGCCTTTGATGAACTGGATAATGCAAACCGCAAAACCATGGCCGACCGCGCGCAGGACTTGCCCGAAAGCGGCGGTGGTCTTGCCCTTACCATCCCCGGTATTTACGATAACTATTCCTTTGCTTTCCATAGCACCTCGCTCAGGACTTGGTTGCCAGACTGAATTTCTGCAACTGCTGGCGATAATATCCCCTGTTGCTGGAACTCCCCTTCAGCGCCCTTTCCGCCGTTTCAATTGCCTTCTCAACCAGCCCATTCTGCCAGTAAGCCTCCGCCAAGGTATCAAGAATATGACTCCGCGCCTGGATCTCTACCGCATGTTGTGCCAACTCCAGGGCCCGAACCGGATCGAGCAACGCCCTGGTTTCAACGGTCAACAGCAGCCAGGCCAAGTTGTTCAGGGTCTCAGGATTTTCCGGATTAAGCTGCAAACTAAGCTCAAAGGCCTTGATCGCCTCCTCGTATTGCCTGCGGCCAACCAGCAGATCGCCATGGAATTGATGCCAAAGGGGATTACCGGGTTCCTGTTCGATCTTCTCAAGAACCACCTCTTCGGCAAACTTTTGACCGGAGTAAGAGGCAAGTACCCGTTCGCCAATCTGCAAAGTCACAAGCAGCGCGACAGCAATCGCTACAAAATAACCGGCCAGACAGGAGTAAACTTTGTAATTGTGAACTTGCGGCAGGCTGCCATCGCGCTGGTAAGCCGATAAAAAGTCGATCCGCTGGCCAATACTGAAATGATGCCAACAGGGGAGATCGCGGTCATTGCCGCTCAACAGAGCGATCTTCTTGAAAACGCTTATCAGCGGAGCAGCGCTGCCCATAACCTTTGCTGAATAGAGATCCGCCTGCCTCTCAACATTACGCATGAAAAAACCAAATACATAGCGAAAATAGATCAGGGTCATAATGACCAGGGGAGCTCCGGTAAAAATCATCAACACCAGACCCGGCTCACCTTCATAACCAAACAGAAACTCGTAGAACAATCTCGTAGAGAATAGTAGCGAAATCAACGGCTGCACAGATAGCTGCAGCAAAATACCGAAGCCGAGAAAAAGCAGCAGATACAGAAGCAGATGAGATCTTCTGACATGACCGATCTCATGGGCCACAACCGCTTCCAACTCTGCTTCGGAAAGATTCGCCAACAAGGCAGGAGTGACCATTAAATAACGATATCTGCCGACCACCCCTACAACTCCGGCAGTCAACAACTTGCCTTCGACAATGGGCCACAGACAGATCTCCCCAAACCTAACCCCCTGCCGACGACAAAATTGCTCAATACGGTACCGCGACTCACCGTCAGGCATAGGAGTGCACCCCAGCAGGCGCACCAGCACGGCTGGGAACCAGATTACTGCGCCAACGACCATCACCAGCAAGAACAGCGGTTCCCCCCAGGCAGAGGCCATAAACTCCTGAATTGCGGGATTAGGAACCAGCAGTAGCAGGTCGTGGAAAAAACCTAAAGCCAGCCAGGGCATGATCAGGGCTACGTATATTCTGAGCTTATCTTTGATATGAACAAACGCCTGCTTCCTGACCCCGACTGCCTCCTCATAGCTGCCCTTGAGTTGCAGCCAAAGCAAGACCAGATATAAAAGGAAGACCCCGATGCCGAACAGGTCCATCAGGGTCGGCAGTTGCTCACTAAAGGGCAGTAAACGAAGATAATATTGGAGCTCAAGGAGATATACGTCCAGCCCGAAAAAAACCAGGGCCAAAAGGGCAAAATTTCTTTCGGCCGAAAAATATTCGGCCACCAACCTGATCCTCTGCCGATACAGGTATAAACGGATGGTTTGACGAAAGAGCCAGGCCTTGAGAATAAAAAGCGAAATCATCTGGTAGCCGGGGAGGAGAGAATCCTCGGAACGGCTGCCGGTTGCGAGAATCGCCATCACAACCAGTAAATATATTAGATTACGGTAAATCACTTTAGGAATATGGCTAATAAACTATTTAACAGGGTTAAAATCAGAACGACACCTTCGAGCAACTTAGCACACATGTATTATCTTGTAAAAAAAACGGGGCTAAATCAGACAAAATCATAATATAATGATCCGCAGGCCAGCAGCTTAATTTTTCAAAAGGGGAGAAAGCAGATGAACAGCATCTTCAAAAACATGGATCAGCATCCTGCCTATGGCAAGCTGCAAAAAGCAGCTCTTGCCCCTTTCGACCTGACCGCATCAGGAGCTCTGAGCCTGAAGAGACTAGCTCTCTACAGGTGCCAGGTGGCGAGTTTCAAGCTACTCTATGGGACCCAGCGGATCGATGAACAAAGCCTGGATCTTTTGCAGGGGTTGGCCGACCAAAGCGCTACCGTTGCCCAATTCAAGATGATGAAAAAAGGCGAGGCAATGAATCGAATCACGGGATTCGCCTCTGAAAACCGCCAGGTTCTCCATACCGCCGGCCGCGACCTGTTCTCAGCCCCCCCCCACAACCATGAGGCCACTAAGCAGGCCAGGCAAGAGCTTGACAAACTACAAACCTTCCTGGCCGACCTCGATAGCAATCGCATCACCAATCATCTGGGTGAGCCTTTCAACAACCTCATCAGCATCGGGATCGGCGGCTCTGACTTAGGACCACGAGCCGTATATCTGGCCCTCAAATCCTTTGCCAAAGAAAACAGGCAGGTTCATTTTATCTCAAATATTGACCCCGATGACAGTGCGGCGGTGCTTAAAGACCTGGATCTGAGCCGCACCCTGGTCTCGGTGGTTTCTAAAAGCGGCACCACTCTGGAGACCCTGACCAACGAAGAGCTGGTAAAACAAGCTTTCCTGAAGGCCGGACTTGACCCAAAAAATCATTTCGTGGCTGTAACCGGTGCCAACAGCCCTATGGACGATCAAGATAAATATCTAAGATCATTCTTGATGTTCGACTACATCTGCGGCCGGTACAGTGTCTCCTCAATGGTCGGCGGTCTGCTGCTCTCTTTTGCCATCGGCTTTAAGAATTATAAAAAATTCTTAGAGGGGGCCAATCGCATTGATGACGCTGCCGAGGAAAAGGATATCAGAAAGAACCTCCCCCTGCTGCTGGCCATGCTTGGCATCTGGAACCGCAATTTCCTAAACTACGACACCCTGACGATACTGCCCTATAGCCAGGCCCTGGTCCGCTTCGTCGCCCATCTCCAACAGTGCGACATGGAGAGCAACGGCAAATCCATAAACCGGCAGGGCGGCCAGATCAAGTACCATAGCGGCCCGGTGATCTGGGGGGAACCCGGCACCAACGGCCAGCACTCCTTCTATCAACTGCTCCACCAGGGCACCACCATAGTCCCCAGTGAATTTATCGGCTTCCGGCAAAGCCAATATGGTAAAGACCTGGTTGTCGACCAGACCAGCTCCCAGGAAAAACTGGTGGCGAACCTGCTGGCCCAGACCATCGCCCTGGCCTCTGGCGAGAAAAGCGCTAACCCTAACCGCAACTTTAGCGGCAACCGCCCCTGCTCGGTCTTGCTGGCAGACCAACTGACCCCCGAAACCATGGGCGAACTGCTGGCTATATACGAGAACAAAATTGCCTTTCAGGGTTTTGTCTGGAACATCAACTCATTTGATCAGGAGGGGGTACAACTTGGCAAGACTCTCGCCAACCGGCTGCTTGACATTATTGCAAATAAGCCGGGGGAAAGCCCGATCGAGCAGGCCTTATTGAAAAATGCCGATATAGTTAAGCATACATGACGAACACAACGCAATAATTGTTATGCAAATCCACCAGCAGATGTCCGAGTCACAACAGAATACAGTGCCATTTTCAAAAAGTTTTGCCGAGACAAAAACACATTAAGGAACTAATAATTAGTTAGTTTATTGTTGAATCCTTTCTTTAAATAAACTAGGTATAGATAAAAATAATACTTACGTCTCAATAGGATTATATATGGAATTTAAAACTCGCCAAAGTGAAAGAAAAGACACTCTCAACCTTGTTGATTACGTAGTGCTGTCAACGTCGGGCCAGCCGCTCGATCGAGGTATGGCCCGCACTTTGAACATCAGCGAAAAGGGCATCCTGTTGGAAACCCACCTTCCTTTCGAGAAAGGCCAGGAGCTGATACTGACCATCGGCCTGAAAAACAACCTCTTTGAATACAAGGGCAAAATTGCCCACGCCGAGAAGCAGGACAACGATGCTTTTGCCTACGGGGTCGAGTTCATTGAGATGCGCGATGACGGCCTGACCATTTTAAGAGAATTCCTTAAGACCTTTAACGAAAAGCGCAGCTGACCGGCAACATCTCTTTTTTTCATCAATCAGTCAAGAGCGCAAATCTTTCCCAGAAGTCCGGGAAAGATTTGGCGACACACTCCTCTCCCAAGACTTGCACTCCCGGCACATATAGACCAGCCACCGCAAAACTCATGGCGATCCGATGATCATTATAGGTCTCGATCTTGGCCCCCTTTAGTTTTGCGTCAGGCCCCTGCCCTTCAATGATCAAGGCGTCAGCGCGCTCCTCGGTCCGCACCCCCAGTTTAGCCAGTTCCCTGGCCATCACCTGCAACCTGTCGCATTCCTTGATGCGCAGATGCTCAATATTGGTTATCACCGTCCGGCCCCGGGCCCTGGCCGCCACTACCGCCAAAGTCGGCACCACATCGGGACAATCCCCCATATCAACTTCGATACCATGCAATTCAGCCGGCCCCTGCAGGCTAATACCCTTATCAGACTTAACGACCCGGCAACCCATCCTGGCCAGAATGTCAACCAGAACAGTATCGCCCTGCAAGGATCTCTTGGGGACATTGACCACTGTCACCTTCCCACCGGTTACTGCCGCCGCCGCCCAGAAATATGAAGCACTGGAGGCATCTCCCTCTATCCCGTAATCACGGGCCTTATAATAGCCCCGTTGAATCTCAAATTTATTAAGCTCCTCATTGGCCTTGACCTTGATCCCGAATGATTTCATAACCGCCATGGTCATATGAACGTAGGGCTTGGACAGCACCTCGCCAGCCACGGCTAAAGTCGCCTTATGGGCGGCATATGGCGCCACCAGTAAAAGGGAGGACAGATATTGACTGCTCTTGCCTTCCGGCAGAATCGTCGCGCCGCCCCTTATGCCTTCCGCCCTGATCTCAAGGGGAGGACAGCCCGTCCCCTTGATGCTGCGAATCGCCACCCCCCAGCCCGATAACGCCTCGATCAACGGACTGATTGGCCTTTCTTCCATCCGCGGTTCACCGGTAATGGCAAACACACCATTACCCAAGGCGGCAACCGAGGTAAGAAAACGGGTCGCGGTGCCGTTATTACCTAAAAAGATCTTCCTTCTGGGCGGCAAAACCCGGCCACTGCAACCGGATATTTTCCACCGGCGCGCACTACGATCAAGCACCTTGGCCCCCATACTTCTCAGGGCCTTAGCGGTGTATTTGGTGTCTTCACTGGCAAGCGGGCCTCGCAAAACACTCTCGCCTCTGGCAAGGGCGGCAACAACTAAAGCACGCTGGGTGATACTTTTGGAGCCAGGCACTTCAATGACCGCATCCACATGTTCAAGGGGTTTTATTTCTTTCACAACACTCTCTTTATTTTTTGAACCGACGGTCAAGCTCCTGCCGCATTGCCTCTAGAGGCGGTTTTAGACCGGTCCATATTTTAAATTGCGCCGCACCCTGGTAAAGCAGCATTGCCAAGCCATCAATCACCTGGCAACCGGCTCCGGCGGCCTCTTTTAATAACTTTGTCTCAAGGGGAGAATATACTATGTCCATCACCACCCGATAGCCGGACAAAATCGCGTTCGGCACAGGCATAGCATCAATTGCGGGGGCCATACCAACCGAAGTGGCGTTAACCAGAACCTCGGCCGCTAATTTCCCCACCTCAGCCAATGGCTGCCATTCGCAGTTCATATCTGCGGCAAGGGCCTGGCCCCGCGCCGGGGTCCGGCTGGCAACGATAACCTTGGCCCCGGCTTCGAGCAGGCCGAAACCAAGGGCCCGGGCTGAACCACCTGCTCCCAGCAAAACGACTTCGGTCCCGGCTAGATCAACTACTTCACTCAAGGCCTGATTGGCGCCCTGCCAATCGGTGTTATGCCCGGAGATCCGGCCATCCTTGACCAGCAGAGTATTAACGGCGCCAATCCTGGCAGCGACCGGATCGATCGTGTCAAGGAAGGGGATAACCGCCTGCTTGTGAGGGATCGTCACACTGACGCCATGCACACCCGTGGCCCGAAAACCTTGCAGCGCCGCCTCGACATCCTCAACCGGAAAAGGCACATAGACCTTATTAAGACCCAATTCAGCAAAGGCCCGGTTATGGAGGGCCGGACTCAAACTATGGCTGACCGGCCAGCCCATAATGCCATAAACTTCGGTGTTGCCGTCAAACGTCTTCATCAAAACACTCCACGGCCCTGAGCATCGCCGAAACAGACAGTTGCCCGGAGGCTGTCGTCGGACCATCATCGGGAGCGGCATAGGTCATGAACCCTCCCAGCTCAAGGGTGGCGATTCTGCTGATCATTCCTGTCCGGCCCATGCAAAAAGCACAGAGGGGGAAATCCATCTCACTGGCAGCATCCTGCAAGGCCAAAACCCGCAAAACATCCTGGAAGTCGCGGGCCATGGTAACTATTTTACCTATATCAGCGCCACTCCGATACTGCTCCTGAAAAATCGACTGCAGAGCCTGGGCCGAAGCGGTGCTCTTGAAATCATGCCAGGAAATAATCACCTTCACCTGATGCTCTCGGGCAACGGCGAGCAGGTGCTGCCTTAATTTCTCCTCGGCCCGCAACTCAACGTCTACATAGGCCGCGCCACCCTTAACCGCCTCCTCAAGCAACGTAAAGCGCTCCTCTTCAGTACCGGTAAAACTCCCGCCCTCCCAGGCCGGGCGACAGGTAAAGAGAATAGGCACATCGATCTTTTCCACAAATGGGGCAATCACCGGCCGGTCCATAGCATCCAGGCGAATCTCCAGGACAGCAGCCTGCCCAGCAGCCCCGGCGGCCACAGCCAAAGCCCTGCCGGAATCACTTTCAGCCACGGAAACACATATTTTCCGACTTGGAACCATTTGATTTCTACCCCACAGTTTACAGAAAAACACGTAGCCTATTATAAAGCAGACTGCTTGTCAACATTGACCCGGCAACCCACCCCAGGGGGAACAATGGTTATCTGTGGGCCTAAAAAAAGGCCTATTGGTCCGCACGCCTGCCACATGCCTGGCCGGCAACACCGTAATAAACAGCCATTTTTCGACCGGTCGCTAGAAAAAAACTCCCGACCCTGCTAAGATCTTTACAGATAGCATCGACTTCGAAACCTTTTAACAACTTTTGCCCTATGCCGAGACTCTTTGTTGCCATCGACCTGCCGCCTGCCCACCGGGACCGGATCCAGTCCATCTGCACCGGTCTAGCCGGGGCCCGCTGGACTCCGGCTGAGCAGATTCACCTGACTCTGCGCTTCATTGGCGAGGTTGACAACAGCCTTTTTCGACAAATAACCGCTGCTCTTGCGGAAATCAGCAGCGAACCCCTAACCTTGCAAATCAATGGGCTTGGCTATTTCCCAGCCCGGCGCCCCCCGAGAGTCCTCTGGGTTGGCCTGGAAAATAACGCCGGGTTGCTGCAACTCAGAAACCGGATCGAAACAGCACTGGTCCGGATAGGCCTGGAGCCGGAAGGACGAAAATTCGCCCCTCACATAACTATTGGCCGATTCAAAAAACCCTCACTACACCGGGTTATGGATTTTATGGCCACAAACAAGCTTTTCAAACTTCCCCCCTTCCCGGTTAAAGAATTTCACCTATACACCAGCAAGCTGACCTCCACAGGCGCCATCCATCAGCTGGAGGCATCATATCCTCTCAAGACTCTGTAAAAAAAGGGGCCATCAGCAAACCAATAGTCACAAATACCGACTTGCAAAGAAGAGTTTAACCAGAGCATCCAGTCAAAAAAACAAAGAAAAGCGCATAGCAGCCGGAAGAAGGCTGCCGGTTTGAGAGGACTACGGAAAGCTGTCAATCAGTCGATCTTGCTCAGCGAAACAACGGCATGGGCGGCAATCCCTTCGCCGCGCCCGGTAAAGCCCATGTGCTCGGTGGTCGTGGCCTTCAGGTTGAGACAGGCCGGAGCCACGCCCAGGGTCTGACTGATATTAGCAAGCATCTCCGAAAAATAGGGCGCCAGTTTGGGCTGCTGGGCAATCACGGTAACATCGGCATTGGCCAGCCCAAAACCCTGCCTGGCAATTTTATCAACCACCTGACCCAACAGGACCAGGCTTGAGATCCCTTTATAGGCGGGGTCAGTATCGGGAAAATGGCGACCGATATCGCCCATCCCGGCCGCGCCCAGCATCGCATCGGCAAGGGCATGCAGCAGAACATCGGCATCGGAATGGCCCAACAAGCCCTGCTCGCAAGGGATGGTTACCCCCCCCAACACCAACGGCCGGCCAGCTACCAGCCGATGCGCATCATAACCGTGTCCCACCCTTAAAGTTGTCACCGAACCATCTCCCTCACGATTGCGACCAAGTAAAGCGGCAGCCAAAGCCAGATCATCCACCCTCGTCACTTTGAGGTTAATTGCCGAACCCATTACCACGCTGACCTCGGCGCCAATGTGTTCGAGAAGAGAGGCCTCGTCGGTCCCCTCGAAACCATCTTGCGCTGCCGCCGCAAAAGCTTCTTTTAACAGCGCCAGCCTGGCAACCTGCGGGGTTTGCGCCTGCCAGAGGCCCTGACGATCAACGGTGGCGCCGACCACATCATCGGTCACCGACTTCAGGGTATCCTTGACGGGGATGGCCAACATGGCAGCCCCGGTAGCAGCTGCCCGCAGCACACAGGCATCAACCAGCTCAGGATCAACCAGCGGCCTTACGCCGTCGTGGACAACGACAAGGTCAATCCCCTCCGGCACACTCTGCAGGCCGGCCCAAACCGACTCCTGCCGGGTCCGCCCACCGCTTACCACCTGATCAACCAGGGTCAGATCAAATTCACGGACCAGAGCCCGGGTCTGCTCGAGGTGCTCGGCAGGCGCGACTATGATAATGGTTTTTATAAAGGAAGAGCGCTGGAGGGCCCGAACCGTGTGGACCAGAATCGGCAGGTTGGCCAGTTGCAGATATTGTTTGGGGAGGTCAAGACCCATCCGCAGGCCGGCCCCGCCAGCGGGAATTATGGCTGCGGCTGTAGTCATATTATTGCAATAGATCGCCAGGGGCTATAAAGCAAGTTAAACTCAAAGCGGTTAAAGTACGGTTAAAGATTGAACACCTTATCAAAAAAAAGACTGGAGCGGGCTATAAGCCGAATCCTGTACCCCAAAAGGGGCCATGATCATTTATCTGGGATGATGGTCGCCCATCACCTCTTGCAACCTACCCGGGAACTTCGAACGGGCCGCCCTAAGCTGCGCCAGAGACGCAGCATTGTTCCCCTATTTGGTCTTGCTCCGGGTGGGGTTTGCCATGCCTTCCATGTCACCACGGAAGCGGTGGGCTCTTACCCCACCATTTCACCCTTACCCCGGCAAGCCGGGGCGGTATATTTTCTGTGGCACTTTCCTCGGGGTCACCCCCAGTTCGCGTTACGAACCACCCTGCCCAACGGAGTTCGGACTTTCCTCTCCGGCCTAAGCCGGAGCGATCATGCGCCCGCTCCAGTCAAAACTTGCTGACAAAAGTAAAAATCCCGATCCCCTTGAGTATCGATCTTTTACCAAGCCATCTTTAGCTGTACGCTGGCCGTTTTAAATGACCATCAATGCTTAACCAGTTAACCTCACAATCAGCAACGATCAGGCCTACTCACTATCCGGAAGATTATACAGCAAACGGTTACAGGCCGGACAGGCGTGCAACTCCTCTTCCTTGAGTAACTCATTGTAGAGCTGAGGCGGCACATTCATGAAACAGCCATGGCAAACCCCCCGATTAACCCCAACCATGGCCAACCCATCCCGCTTGACCCTGATCTGATCGTACTTGCGCAGCAAAGCCGCTTTGACCTTTTTAACCTTGGTTGCCCGTGATTTCTGGAATTTGGCCATTTGCGCATCAAGTTCAACGGTTTTTTTGTCACTCTCCGCAAGGTCCTCATTATATTGCGCCTCTTCTTCTTCACAGAGCGCAACCTGTTCGGCCTTTTTCTTCTCAAGAAATTCGGCCTGCTCCAACAGACGAACAAGTTCATCATCCCGTTGACGATTAGCACTCTTGGCATCATCGATTTCCTTGAGAATGCTCTGATACTCACGATTGGTCTGGACCTTCATCAGCTTGTTCTGCCGATCTTTGATCATGAGCTGGGCATCTTCGACCTCTGCTTCCAACTCGCGCTGCCTCGCCTCAACGTCCTCAAGTTTAAGCGTATTTTCAGCTATATCCGCCTTATGCTTCTCAATTGACTCTTGTTGACTACCCAACGCCTCACTTCCTACCGCAATTTCCCTTTCGACCTTACCAATCTCCAGGTCAACCTCTTGCAGAGCTTTCAGTCTCTTGATTTCTTCTTTCAATTGCCACTCCCTCAGATATTCATTTTTGAAAAATAATTACCAAGCTAAAAAACCCGTCACCGTTCTCGTGACAGGATTATTTCCTGAAACAGTATTGAAACGGACTGGCCTGCGTATCCGTGCCCCGGATATTCACAGCCAGACCTCTGTCGCCACAGCCCCTGGCA
>DAOVJK010000012.1 GCA_030673265.1 Pseudomonadota bacterium
ATGGTTACCCTCTCAGCCCCGGAGGGGGCAATTCTTGGTGCGGTAGTCAGAGGTGATGGTGTTGAAATCCCGGCAGGGAATACTGTTATCGGAATGGATGATAGGGGCATCATTTTTCTTACGGCGGATGCAGGACGGCCATTGAGAGCTTTTTCGCTGTCTAATGGAGTGACGGTAATTCAAATATGCGTACCGGCGGTGTATTAAATATTTTTGGCAAATTGCTGATTCTCCTATCGCTGTTTCTACTGACCCCCGGTTTCTGGCATATGGCCCGCAAGCCGGTCTGGCGGTGGCAATTGCCAGAAACCAAGGACAAGAAATAATGGCTACAGAGAACTCTCCTCAGTATGATGTTGTCGTGGTCGGGGCCGGTCATGCCGGCTGTGAGGCGGCCCTGGCGGCTGCCCGGCTTGGTTGCAAAACGGCGCTGCTGGTCATCAATGTCGACACCATTGGCGCGATGTCATGCAACCCGGCCATCGGCGGTCTGGCCAAAGGACATCTGGTCAAGGAGATTGATGCCCTGGGCGGTGAGATGGCCAGAAATATTGATGCAACCGGCATTCAGTTTCGTCGGTTAAATACCAGTAAAGGCCCGGCGGTCTGGTCTTCACGGGCCCAAGCCGATCGATTGCTCTACCGGTTGCGGATGAAAGAGGTTATCGAGGCCCAGGATGATCTGGAGATCCGGCAGACTGTGGCGGACCGCTTCATCGTCGAGGATGGCCGGGTTTGCGGGGTTATGACCTCCCTAGACGAGGAGATCAGGGCCAGGACCGTGGTGGTGGCCACCGGCACCTTTCTGCACGGTTTGATCCATATCGGTCTTAAGTCTTTCCCGGCCGGGCGGATGGGGGACGCTCCTTCAGTCAGCCTGGCCGATGATCTCAAGAATCTGGGTTTTAATATGGGCCGCATGAAAACCGGGACGACGCCCCGGCTCGACGGCAATACCATTGATTACTCGGAGCTTGACCCCCAGGAAACCGATGAGCCGCCCAATCTTTTTTCTTTTGCCAGCACCGGTCTTAAATTACCGCAAAAGCCGTGTTACATAACCTATACCAACGAGCAAACCCATGCGATCATCCGGGATGGTTGTGATCGTTCGCCGATGTTCACCGGCATTATTGAGGGAGTGGGGGCCCGTTACTGTCCGTCGATTGAGGACAAGGTGGCCAGGTTCCCCGAAAAGAACCGCCATCAGATCTTTCTGGAACCGGAAGGACTGGATACCGTCGAGGTCTATCCCAATGGGGTGCCGACCAGCCTGCCGATAGATGTGCAGGAGCGGATGTTGAAAAGCATCAAGGGTTTGGAGAATGTTAAAATTATCCGGCCCGGCTATGCAATTGAATACGATTATGTTGACCCCCTTGAATTGAAGCCGACTCTTGAGACCAAGCGTTTGGCCGGACTCTTTCTGGCCGGGCAGATTAACGGTACTTCCGGGTACGAAGAGGCGGCAGCCCAAGGGTTGATGGCTGGGATCAATGCGGTTCGGCTGCTTCGTAATGAGAGCCCGCTGGTTCTTGATCGATCCCAGGCCTATATCGGGGTCTTGATCGATGATCTGGTCACTCTGGGGACCAAGGAGCCATATCGACTGTTTACCTCACGGGCAGAGTATCGGTTGTTGCTCCGTGAAGACAATGCGGATCAGCGCTTGAGCGAGATAGGTCATCAGCTCGGTCTGGTTGATGATAAGGCCTATGAACGCTTTCAAGCCAAAAAAGTGGCCATTGCTGCCGGAATTAATTGGCTTAACCAGACCACGCTCAACCCGACCAGTGAGATTAATGAGAGGTTGCTTGCAATTGGTAGTTCCCCCCTCAAACAGAAGGTCTCATTGGCCGAGCTTTTACGACGGCCGGAAATTGATTTTGAGAAGATGGCTATGGTATTTACTGATGAGTTGCAGGTTGACGCAGATTATCGCCAGGACATTAAACTGCAGATCAAGTACGAGGGCTATATAAAACGCCAGCAGGAACAGGTGGAGCGCTTCCGTAAATTTGAGTCTATTACTTTGCCGGAAGATCTGGATTTCGGGGCAATCCCCGGCCTCTCTGCCGAGGTAATCGAAAAACTTACCAAGATCAGGCCCCTTAATCTTGGCCGGGCATCCCGTATTTCCGGGGTTACTCCCGCCGCTATCTCTATCCTCCAGGTTCAGCTCAAAAAAGCAGGTTTGTTGTAAAATCAAGTACTTGACAGCTTCAGGTCAGCCGGTTTGTCTCTATCTCAATGTAGTGCCTTTTTAGAAAAATTATCGTTCAGGAGTAAATCTAATGGCTAACGGACTAAAACTTGGCTCTTTTGAGATATTCTGGCTTGATGGTGGCGTCTTTGAATTGGACGGCGGCTGCATGTTCGGAGTGGTCCCGCGCGCTTTATGGCAGAAGAAATTTCCTGCCAGTGATGACGATTATATTCAACTCAGCAACACCCCGATCCTGGTCAAGACCCCGGATGCTAATGTTATAATCGATACTGGTCTGGGTAATAAGCTTACCGATAAACAGAAAAAGATCTTTCGGGTAACTGAAGAGTGGGATGTGGAGGCCAGTCTGGCCCGGGTTGGCCTTAGCCGTGAAGATATCGATCATGTTATCCTTACCCACTGCGATTTTGACCACTCCGGCGGCGTTGTCATGCAGAATGAAGCTGCCGAGTTGGAATTAACCTGGCCGAAGGCCATTCATCATGTACAGCGGGCCGAGTGGCAAGATGTGCTTGCTCCACACCGGCGGGCTGTTAATAGCTACTGGCCGGTGAACCTGGATCTGTTAAGGGGTAGTGAGTTGTTAAATCTGGTGAACGGTGAGGCGGAGCCGGTGGTGGGGGTCAAAATGGCTCTGACCGGCGGGCATACCAAGGGCCACCAGGCGATTTGGCTCTCCTCGGAGGGAGAAAAAGGGGTCCATCTGGGCGATTTATTCCCAAATCACGCCTATTTTCATCCCCTCTGGATAACCCCTTACGATAATTTTCCGCTGGATTCCATCGCTCAAAAGGAAAAACTAATCGGCCCCGCGGTTGATGAAAAGCAATGGTTCCTGTTTTATCATGATCCCTACCTGTTGGCCGGCAAGTTTGATCGGGATGGCAAGGTTGTTGAGGAGTTTGCTTTAGGGGATCAGGTGAGATGATAGGTGGGTCGGAATAGTATGCCCATAAATCGGGAGATGCACTCAGACGAGGTCAGTTAACCCGCATATTGCATGAGTATTTTTGAAAAGTCATTTTAACTGATTGTCCTTGTGGGTTAAACTTTTGGTTTGCTGTGGAATATCAAGGTCACAGTTTGTACCACATGAAAGACATGGTTTGTTTTTCGGATAGCGCAGACTTCGAAACTACTCACCCTGCGGGTCAGCCGATATATCCGTATAATACCCCTCAGGGGGGTATTGTCCAGAATCTGCTGGATAAGGCTTTCAGCATCCTAAAGTATCGGAGTCTCCCTCTGGCCGCTTACCTGCTGAAAACATCATACTTTGCCTATCGAGCGTTTCGCAATCGGGCATCTCTACTGGTGAAATATGCGGGTTAAATCATGGTTGATTGTTTGTTCTCGGTGCGATTGCGGCCACTCTCTTTGGCGACGTAGAGGTAGCGGTCTGCCTCTGCGATAAGCCTGTCGGGAAGAATGCTTTCACCAGCCTTTTTGGCGGCGATCCCTATGCTTACGGTGATCTGCAGTTTGTGGCCGTTATACCTGTAGGTGTGATTTTGGACTGTAAGTCTTATTCGGTTACATATCGTCCAAGATTGCTCGCTGGTTGTTTCCGGCAGAATAATCAGAAATTCTTCTCCGCCATATCTGCCAATTGCGTCATAATCCCGCAGCAGTGTGCTCATGATCTGGGCTGTTTCATGGAGGACCATGTCGCCGCATTGGTGTCCGTAGGCGTCGTTGGTTTTTTTAAAATGGTCAATGTCCAGCATGGCTATTGCAATGGGGCGATTTTTCCTGTTGTGGGTGCGGAGTTCTTCTGTCAACCGATCCATGATATTGCGGCGATTGGGGATCTGGGTCAACTCGTCAGTGTGGCTGAGCCTTTCCAGCAATTGTTTTGAATCGAGCAGGTTCTTTTGATTGGAGATCCAGTCGGATATGTCAAAGATCGTGATTAAGGCATGTTCAATGTTGCCTGCCGGATCGTTCATCGGCGAGATGATCACCGTCTGTTCCATGGGGATAAGCTTTTTCTCTATATAAGAGCGGCCCGAATAAAAGGGAAACGGGTTGGCGGCAACTTTGTTATTGAAAAAAACGGGTTGGCCGCTATCGAAGACTGCTCTGATTTTATTAAGGAATTTTACTTTCTGCAGACCTGGGTAGACACTCAAGAGATCCCTGCCTGTGATGGCCTCACTGCTTATCATGCTATGCTCTGCCAGCCATTGGTTCCAGAAGATGACCTTTATTTCGGGATCAATAACGGCAATGCCGATACTCAGATGATTAAGTAGTTGCAGGTGGTCAAACATATCTTGCCAACTTCCTTGGTTTGTTTACCACTTGGTAATACCGGGATTGTTTGTGGTTTAGTAGCGGTTGGATCTTTTTCGAATCAGAATACAGACACTATTCAGAAGAAGCGCAATAAAATCAATTTTTCGGAATCCAGAGTTCCGGCTCCCTGATTTTAGAAGATATAACCAGATGGTGGAAAATTACAGCCATTTTGCACATGCGATAACCCGGAAAGTCAAGTCTCTTACTGTGGTGGCAGGCAGAACATGATGAACAATTTCCCAATTTCCTGCTGGTAGTAAAGATAGATCATGGCGGCAATGGACAGAAACGGCCCGTAGGGAATTACGGTTTTGCCGCCCTTTTTCTGCTTTAGCATGGCTCCGATACCTACCACTGACCCGAGAAGAGAGCTGCCGAAGATGACGAAAGGCAGGGACTGCCAGCCTAAAAAGGCGCCGATCATTGCCAATAATTTGATGTCGCCCCCTCCCATTCCCTCCCGTTTTGTGAGTAGATAGTAAGAGGCGGCAATTGCGTACAGGATGCCGCCGCCAAGCAGGATGCCAATGGCGGAACTTTGCCAGGTTATTGCCGGATTGATGAATGAGAAGGCAAATCCTATCAGGATGCCGGGCAGGCTGATTACATCGGGGATTATCTGGTGATAAAAGTCTATGATGATGATTGCTAGTAGGGCCGCACAGAAGATGAAATATATGGCGAAAAGAAGAGAAAAGGAAAAGCCTGAGAACAGGGCGTATGCTATGACGGCCATGCTGAGCTCGACCAGAGGATATTGCCTGGAGATCGGCATGTTGCATGACCGGCATTTGCCGCGCAGTAAAATAAAACTGACAATCGGGATGTTGTCATACCAATGGAGCTTGGTCTGGCAGCCGGGGCAATGCGAAGAAGGGAAAACTATCGAGTCGCCCTGGGGGATTCGGATAATTACCACATTCAGGAAACTGCCGACGATGGCGCCCAACAAGACGCAGATTGTTGTGTAAAAGGTTTCAGTCATAATAATTGCAAGTTTTTGTTAACTGTTCTCGCAACTATATTTTATTTTACCGGCCAGGGGAATGTTAAACTGTTTGGTTGGCAAGATTTACCAGAAAAATGTTTAGAGGTGTATCTTGTTGAAGTGCTACGGCAGAGATTGACAGGCAAAGTATTGTCTTGGGCTGGGTTTTGGGGGAGAGACTTGGTTTTTTAAGGAGCGACGGGGCAGGTGTTTGGCGTGGTTATCGATAGGAAGGTGCCAAGCCATTTAGGTTGGCAGCGTCAGGGGGGCTTTATATCAGCCTGGAATTGTCAGGCAGAAGATAGCTGATGCGGGGGAAAATTAATGGTCGTTTGGTTATTGCCGAGTGTAACTCCTTAAATGGCTGTGATCATTTTAAAAATATATTATAGTGCCGATTAATTGATAATGGTCCGGTAAGAGTAAAAAATATAGAAGGTTGTTTGATCGCATATGACAGGGCAACAACAGGATAAACGTCAGGATGTCAGGGTAACTTTCCGGACTACGGCCAAATTGAGCTTCCCGGATGGCCGCACTTTTGACGAATGCGAAACCACGGATGTCAGTGTCGGTGGTGTGTTTGTCAGGGGGGTCAAAGGTGTGGATTGCGGCGATAAATGCCAAGTCGAATTCCATCTTTCCGGCAGAACCAGTAGTCTGGTCCTTGAGCTGGCTGGTGAGATCGTCAGAACTCAGGACGTTGGGGTGGCCCTGCAATTTTTTGAGGTAGACGAAGACAGTTTTTTCCATCTGCGGAATATTGTTTATTTCAGTTATAAACAGTCAAATGATGGTGGAGGCGGTGAAAATTTAGAGGCTGGCGATGATGTTGACGATGAATCCCTTTATTTAGACCTTGATGCCAGCGGTAAGGCGGCTCCTTTGCCCGATAATTATTTAGATGAAATCAACGGCGGCGACAGCGATCATGATGATGATGCAGACGATGAAATTAAAACACATGTCAGTCGTTATCAAGAAGAAGACGATTGATAGGTATTGGCCATGGCCTTGATGCAGATAAATGTCATACCGCTTGGCACCGGTTCTGCCAGTGTCGGTGAGTTTGTGGCCGGGATCACCAAGGCCCTTGCTCGTGAAGGTGTTGTTGCCAAATTGACAGATATGGGAACCGTGGTCGAGGGTGAGGCAGGGGAACTTCTGCAGATAGCGGCCCGGATCCACGAACTTCCTTTCCTTAAGGGCGCGAAGAGGGTTGTTACCCAAATTTCTATCGATGATCGGCGTGATAAAAGAGTCAGCATCGGTGACAAAGTTTCTTCGGTTAACAGGCGTCTGAATGTCGCAGATGGGTCTGCTTAGGAGAATCAAACACGAAAATGATGGCTTCGGCAAAGAAGAGAAAAAAATGGCATAAGGTGAAGAAGGGGCCGTTTATTGTTATCAGCTCTTTTTTGGTTATCTGGTTTATCGGGATTGCTTCAGGTGAACCGGTTCGGGTTCTTGAGCAGGCTGTTCGAGTCTGCTTGAGTTGCATTGGTATCGGTTAATCATGGAATCTGTACGAAAATGGGTCCAGGTCGTTTTTGGCTTTTTGACGAACGGTTACTGGGCCTTTCCTTTTACAAGGAATATATATCAGGGGCCCTTAAAAGTAATATGTGCTCCCGGGCTTAATTGCTATTCCTGCCCGGCGGCCACTACTTACTGTCTTATTGGTTCCCTTCAACAGCTTTTGGCAAATATGCGTCTGGCTCTTGAAGGGGGGCAGTATTATTTCGGGCTGTACGTCGTTGGTTCAGCAGGAATTTTAGGAGGCCTCTTCGGGCGGATGATTTGTGGCTGGGTCTGCCCGTTTGGATTTATTCAGGAACTGTTGAACAAGATTCCCTCCCCTAAGTTTGGGGTGCCACGGCCACTGCGTTACGGTAAATTCATTATCCTGCTTGTTTTTGTGATAATCTTACCAGCCTTTGCCATGGATGAATTCGGGGCAGGCAGTACTTGGTTTTGTAAATATATCTGCCCGGCCGGCACCCTGGAGGCTGGCTTGCCGATGATTTTTTTGCAACCAGGCCTTCGGGCCAATCTTGGCTATCTGTTTATTAATAAGATTGTCATTCTGGTGCTGTTTCTGGGCTGGAGTGTGGTTGCCAGTCGGCCTTTTTGCCGGACGGCGTGTCCCCTTGGCGCTTTTTATGCGCTGTTTAGTCGTCACAAGTTGGTCAAGTTGCGGCTGAACCGGGATAATTGCACCTCTTGCGGGGCTTGTCATCCGGTTTGTCCGATGGGAGTAAAGTTTGATGAATCCCCGGAAGATCAGGACTGCATAAGCTGTATGAAATGCATGACCAAGGCCTGTCGTTTTGAGGCGATTTATCTGGAAATTGGCGGTATGCCGGTAGCGACCGGGAGCTCACTGGTCCGCCCGGTTTCGGTGGAGGAGTGATGTGCTTTAAAAAGAAAGATAGCAACTGTGAAATGGGTGGGAGATACGCATGCTGAAAAGAGTTTTAATGGTTGTGATTTTTACCATGTTGGCGGTTTCAACTGCTGAAGCCGTCTCTCTGGTAAGTGTTGATGGTGAAAACGTTAACCTGCGTTCCGGTCCGGGGAGTAAATATTCCGTTCTCTGGGAGCTGGGCAGGGGGTTCCCGCTCAAGGTGCTGGGTAGCAAGGGAGAGTGGACAAAAGTTGTAGATTTTGAAGGAGACAGCGGTTGGATACATCAGAAGCTGGTCGCGAAAAGAAGCCACCTGATTGTTAAAAAGAAAAGGGTTAATGTCCGCAGTGGCCCCGGTAGCCGCTATCGCCTCGTTGGTAAGGCCAATTATGGTGTTGTCTTCAAGACGATCAAAATCTCAAAGGGCTGGGCCAAGGTGAAACACGAGAATGGTCTGACCGGTTGGATTAAAAGGGATTTGCTCTGGGGCTGGTGAGTCGTTGCTAATCAAAGGATCTCATAAGACAAAACCGACGATCTTATGGTCTTTTTTTAAACTTTTTATGGTTAGCTTGTCGGATGAGCAGAATTATTCTGGTTGTTGCACGCTTCTTCCAGGTTTGTCTAGTGGCGGGATGGTCTGACAACCTTTTGGGTGTTTAGGTAATGGAATGAGTGTATATCTCTAGGTGAAAGGGGGAGCAGATGAGTCAAAAAAATCAGAAAGAATTTCGCGAGTTTCCCAGACTTCCCAAGGAAGTTACAGTTGAAGTTAGTGAGTTAACCTACCCCATGCCGACAGAACCGGGCGAGATTGTCAAGAGCACCGACATCAGTGCGCTAGGTATACGTTTCATATCAGCCACTCCTTTTAAGCCCGGCACAATCCTGACTATAAATGTTCATCTGGCCGGCTGGCAGAGGCACAAGAAGAATCTCTCTGCCCTGCTGGATGATGCTGCTCTTACCAAACCCCTCTCGGTTATTGCCGAAGTTATTTGGAGTAAAAAAGGCGGTAAGGATAAGGGTAATGAAATTGGTATAAAATTCAAGGATATTGCGGACGACGACTTTCAGGCCATTAAAAGAGCCCTATGCTTTTGACGGTCAGCTGAACAAGTACCAACCTCCAGGCGATATTTCTGAAAAAGTTGTCTGCGCCGGTCTTCAGCTAAGCCGTGGTCGGGATAAGCCGGATAGTCTTTTTTCATTATCGCAGTTCAATGCTTTTCAATATTTGCTATTGGCGCGTCAGCCATGCACCTTCATTGCCTACCCCCTATGTTGTTAACGAAATTGACAATTCAGAATTGAACTACCAGCTCGCTGTATAAATTTTCTGCCCTTGAATCAAATTAAGTGGGTAAGTAATTACAGACACTCTCAATAATTAGACTTGGGGGCGTAACCGTTCTTTCTTTTCAGCAAGATGGGCTGTTCCGGGAAAATCAGGTCCGGGTTGTTGATTTCATTTTCCTGGGCAACGGAGGGATAATTGTAAGGATTTCCGGTAAAGCGCATGGAAATAGCCCATAGCGTGTCGCCCTTTTTTACCTTGTAGATATGAGTTGCCAGGGGGAGATTGTCAGGCACTATCAGGGTGAGGGGCGGTTGCGCTGCTTTTTTAGGGGAGGGCGCTTTGGAACTGACTGCTGCCGGCTTGACGGGCAATTTTTCTTCCTCTTTTATGGTTGGAGCAATGCCCGGGGTTGTTTTTGTGGTATTAACTGGCGCCTTTTCTTCGATCAAAACCTTTATGTCGGCCGGCGGCTCAGGTTGGTCATGGTCTGTAACGTCGACGAAGATAAAGATATCGAGCAGCAGAAGTAACAGGAGGGCTGTAAGCAGCACGATCAGTCGTTTGTGCTGTTTGCCTTTCTGAATTTTTTCGCGGGATTTGGCTAAGACGTGGGCCCTTTCCTCCAGGGTCGCTCTGATTTGCCGTTCTTCGGTCTGCCGAAGTAAGGCTTGTGCCTCTGCCTTGTGTTCTGCCTCTATTTCAAGTCTGAGATGTTCTTCCTCTTCTTCGGCATTCTCAAGTTCTGCACGCCTGCTGCGGGCCTCTTCTGCCTTGAGCAACGCTTCCTTTTGTTTTTGCTGTTCCAGGATTTTTCGCAGTCTGTTTCGTTCTTCTTCAGCCGCTGTTGCCAGTTTCTGCTTGTGCAGTTCTTCCTGTTTGAGGCGTTCCCTTTTGGCTATAGCCAGGGCCTGCGAATTTTTCTTTTGCCGTTCCAGGATTTGTCGCATTCTGCTTTGTTCTTCTTCCTGTTTAAGCCGTTCATCTTTGGCTATGGCCACAGCAATATCTTGATCTTGCGCATCTTGTTTACGTCGTTCTAGAATATCTTCCGTGTGGGGCCTTTCTCTCTCGGCTTCTAATTCCAGTTTGAGATGTTCTGCTTCGGCTTTAATGTTGGCCCGTTTCTCTCGCTCCAGATCTTCATTTTCAACAACTTGCCTGGTCTGCTCTTCGGTGATTTTCGCCTCTCTAACCGATTCTGTGTCTTGCCAGGGCGGGGCTTCCTCGACAACATGAGGGTGGAGTTCTGCTTCGTCTAATTGATCAAGCTTTTCCGCTAAGATTTTGCTTAGTTCTTCGCCATTTTCGGAGATATCAGCAGATTCCTGGTCAATTAACTGTTGGCCTTCATCGTGGAGCAGTTCGGGAAGCTCGGTGCTTGTTGCCAGCTCATGAGTGGTTTTGGTCGAGGCAGATTCCAGGGGATGCTCCGAGGCAAGAAGTTCCTCGACCGGGGGTATCTGTATAGTATCTGGAGTTTCTTGGGGCTCGGCGTCTCCTTGCTGATATTCTTCAGCCTCTGTTGCAGCTTTTTTCCCAATCTTGGTTGGTTCCTCGGGCTTTGCTTCTGCCGGGCCAAGAGTTTCGGCCTGGAATAAATTTTCTGACTGAAAAGGCTCTGCAATTTCTCGCAGGTGTGCTTCTTTTTCGAGTCGCAGGACTTCTTCGGCTGGGAGCAGAGCGGGTACGATTCCTGCTGCTGTTGCAGCCATCTCTTTGGTCAGGGACGATAGGAATTTTTTGACGACCAATTTGTCAAAATGAATAGCCAGGGCTGCGACATTAACAATTAAGCGGACGATGTTCCCATCCGGATAGCAGCCGTAAACCAATCTGTGGGGTAGGCTGATCGGTACTTTTTTCTGAATGGTTAGCGGGAGGCTGCGCTCCGGGTGGCTTTCCTCGGTTATGACGAAAGCTCGGAAATTACCATTATTGATCAGAATCATCTGCCAGTCGCTGCCTATTAGGGAACGTCGGCCAAAAACCAGGGCTAAATCGAGGATTGGCAGGATCTCGCCCTGGTATTCGGTGATGCCGATTACCAGAGACTGAAGGTCGGGGACTCGGCGAAAGGGAGTGATCGGCAGGATATCCTCTACCTCAGATTTCGGCAGGGCATGGCGTTCACCGAGAAGCATGAATTCTACTATTTCGACTTCTTCATTGCTAAACTGATCACCAAAATCAGATTTTGGTTGGTATTGGCCGACCAAGGCCATATCGTCTGGTTTTGCCGGGTCCGGATCAATTATTGTCCTAGGCTCGATAATTGGAATTATGTCTTGATGACGCATGACGGCGGCGTTTATTAATGATGATTTAGCCAGGGGAGGAAGGGGGCTAATGGGATAATCGTTTACGGAAAGTGTTTCCAGGTCGTTGTCGACCAGGAAACCGAAATTATCTCCGCCGATTATAATCATTAGCAGCCTTTGATTTTTCCCCGGAGTTGGCAAGTTCATCTTCTCGGCCAGGTCGATTATTGGGGTTACGGAGTTCCCCTCTGCGATTAGTCCTATTAAGAATGATGGTGTCAGGGGAATGCTGGTAATTGCGAGTGGTTTGTCGAAAGCGTTGCTAACCAGGTCTGCCGGTAATGCGAAAACTTCTCCTCCGGCGCTGAAGAGTTTGATGCCGGAAGTTTGAGCGGCTACCTGATCTTTATCAGGTACCGACAAGGTCGGCACGGAAGGATTCAGGTCTTTGGAGTGGATATGTTGATAAAGGGCATTGAGGTCAATTAGTGGTACCGGTTTCCCCTGATAAATAATGCAGGATGATATCTCCGGGGTTGTTATGTAATCAGGCATCGGCTGGACCGACTCCTCGGGGATTGAGAGCTCGATAATGTCCCCGGAAAATACAAAGGCGGCATCTTTTTTTTGCCCGGCAACAAATATCAACTGGGACTGGGACTGGGACTGGGACTGAGACTGGGACTGAGACTGGGACTGAGACTGGGGGCTGTGATCAAAGGGGGGTAGTCCGAGCAAAGATGCAAGGTCGGCCAGAGCGGTGCTTTGTTTATCAATGATTGCCAGGCCAGCAATGCAGGGGGGGCTAAACGGTAGTCTATGGATAGTCTCAACTTTGCGTACTGATTCAACCTCGTCTTTCCAGACAGCGTAGTGAAGGTCGCTAAGAGTTAGCAGGTAGATTATACGCATAGTTTTATATCCTTAGCGCGAAGCCAGGTTTTGTCAAGTTGCAAAAGAGGCAAGGGCGCTAATGCTTGTTAAAACCGGCCAGTTTGGACTTATCGGATAGATCTATCGGTAATTTTTATTATGAAATGTTTGCTAAGTACAGCCCATGTCGTCTCTACTCCCGGAGGATACTGGCAAGATCGGTGATGTTGGTTGTGTCTGCCCCCTTGGCGAAACGATCATCAATAAGGCCGTCAATCTCGTTATTTGAAGATAGTCCGAATTCTACCATCAGATCGGCAAGTTTTTGCATTTCTTCAGGGCGGGGGGTGAACTTGTCGACAATAATTCTGTCCGGCGGGTTGCTCATGGCATATTTGATCAGGTCGACTGGCTGGTTCCAGTATTGAGAGGCAATCTCGGCTGCTTCATCAAGATTGTTCCGGGCCCAGATACCGCTCCGGGCCGCGCCCTCCACTACGGCTTTGACTGTCTCCGGCTCATTTTCTATCAAGGATTGTTTGGTGATGACCAGATTGCAGATAAAATCTGGCCAGAAATCCTCAACGTGGAAGAGCAGGGCTGAATCACCACTCTTGATGGTCTGGGCAGCAAAAGGCTCGCCAACGAAATAGGCATCAAGGGCCCCGGTTGTCATGGCGGAGGCCATGTCCGGCGGGTTCATCTCAACAATATTGACACTATTGGTCAGCCCCTCCTGGGCAAGCATCTGGCGCAGGGCCAGATTATGTCCCGAATAGCGCATGGGCACGGCGATGGTTTTGCCGGACAGATCAGCCAGAGTTGTTGCCCTGAGATCTTTGCGGGCGACCATCGTGCTTTCGTGGCGATTGCCGACATAGATGATTTTGATGTCGGTCCCTTGTTGGCGCAACACTATTGATAGGGGGGCGATAATAAAAGCCATCTGAATGTGGTCGTTGCGCAGGGCTTCCGCCATCTCCGCGAAAGAAGAGAACTTCAGGGATTTGTACCGAATTCCTTCGCCATTGCGGCTGGCATGGTCGAGCAGAGGGGCGGCCAGATTGGTAATTACCGGCATGTAGCCCATCTGGACCACTTTTCGGTGTCCTTCATAAACATTCAGCCGGTAATGAAGCCAGGAAATGAGGACTAGCCAGGTCAAAACCAAAACAGTGATGCGGATGGGTAAGGAAATGTTATTGACTGATAATTTAAACAGCATAACTTACCCCAAGCATGAAAAAGATTTCTTCCCGCAACTCTTGAAGCTCCGGAGCTGTTTTGGGATCACGGGGATGGGGAAAATCCAGTTTACGGTCGAGTTTGACCCGGGCCGGACGATCACCGAGGATTACTACTCGATCACCCATGATCAGGGCGTCATCGATATTATGGGTGACCATCAGAATCGTTTTTCCCAGAAAAAGATGCATGTTGACAACCTCTTCACGCATCTTCATGTGGGTCAGAAAATCGAGGCCGCTGAACGGTTCATCCATGATCAGCATCTCCGGGTTGACCACCAGGGCGCGGGCCAGCTCGGCCCGCCGCTGCATGCCGCCGGATAACTGGTGCGGATAATGGTTCTCAAAACCCTCCAGTTCAACCATGTCGATATATTCCTGAATGGTCTCTTCTTTCTGGGTGAGATCTTCGGTATGACGGACGCCGAGCTCAATGTTTTGCCAGACAGTCATCCAGGGCAGCAGGCCATTGTGTTGATAGACAAAGATATTATCGGGACTGGGGGAAGTAAGTTCTTTGCCATCCTGCAACACCTGGCCGGAGCTTGGTCGGTCAAAGCCGGCAATAATCCGCATCAGGGTAGATTTGCCGCAACCGGAAGGTCCCAGGACACAGACCATCTCCCCGGGCTGAAATTCGAGGTTGATATCATCAAGAACGGGAATTGTCTGATCGAAATGAGCAGCGCCGCTCTTGTTTCTTTGAATCTGGCGCCGTTCTACAAACTCTTTATTCAGGTTATTTATAACAATGTGTCCCATGGAGTTCCGTGTTAGTTGAAATTGGATTTATTTGCTGCCGAGTGTTCCCCAGGCGGTGGATTCAATTTTCATGAGTTGTTGCATAATGTAATCGAGTAATAAGCCGATCACTCCGATAACAACCATGCCGACCATAACGTAATCCATGCGCAGAGCGTTTCTTGAATCAAGGATCAGGTAGCCAAGTCCTGATTGAACGGCAATCATCTCGGCAGCCACTACCACCAGCCAGGCGATTGTTATGGAAAGCCGCAATGCGGTGACAATTGACGGGATAGTGGCGGGGACCATGATCTTGGAAAAAGTTTCAAATCGGCTGAAATTGAAATTTGTCGCCACCTGAAAATAAATCGGGTTGATGGACCGAACGGCAATAGTCGTTGCGACCAGTAACGGAAAAAAGCTGGAGAGAAAGATCAGAAAGACCGCCGGTAAATCGCCGATACCGAACCACAACATTGATAATGGTATCCAGGCCAGGGGCGATATGGGCCGTAAAAAATGAATGAGGGGGTTCCCCAGCAGTCGCAGCGGTGTGTTTCGTCCCAAGAGCATCCCCAAGGGGATTCCTAAAACCATTGCCAGATAAAAGCCCGCCGTAACCCGGAAAAGACTGGCGACAGAATGTTTGATAAGGGTACCGTTGGCGGTTAGCTCGATCAGGCTGATTAATACCGGACCGGGGCCGGGAAAGACCTGCGCGCTCCAGCCGCTAAATCGGGCTGTCAACTCCCAGACTAACAGGGAGATCAAGAAGGCAAAAGCGGCATACACAAGAGCTGGGTTTTTAAATTTCATGGAATTATTATCTTTTGGTAAATCGGCTTCTGGCCGATGGGAAGGGCAGCGACTCAGCCCAGACAAGGCGGTCAGGAGTTGATTATGGTGTGTCGCCGGTGAGTTCCTGAGCAAGAGCTTGATACTGCAAAGCTGAAGGGCAGTTCCGGTCATATTGGGCAACAGGAATGTTCATTATCTGGGATTCCTGGAGTTTGGTGTCGAAATCGATAGTTGTGTTAAAAATCTTGTCCTGATATTTGGTTTTTATCTTGTTATAGATAACCTTGGTGGCAGTGCTTTCCTGGTTGAACATTGTTATCAGGATCTTGTAATCGATATTCTCGTTCTGTCTCTGCTTGATGATATTGACAACTTCTTCTATGTGGGCTACCCCGTGCATTGACAGGAATTCGCACTGGGTCGGTATTATAACAAAATCAGAGGCCATCAAGGCGTTGAGGGTAAAGAACTCGATGGATGGCGGTGTATCGATGATGATATGATCTATTTTGTCCCTGATCCCTTCCAGTTTGTTGCGCAAGATCTTTTCGAAATGTTTCTGGTTGATGTTCTTCTTCATCAAAAGAGCCATGTTCGGCCCAGAAGGCAGCAGCCAGAGATTGGGGTATTTGGTTTTAAGGATTACATTCGCCAGGGTGGCGCCGGGCTTATGGAGCAGATCGTAGAATGTTTTGGCCTGGTTGTTGAGGCCCATGGCAATCGTGAGGCTTGCCTGCATGTCGAAGTCAACCAGTAGAACCCGTTTGTCCTGCATAGCCAGGGACATAGCAAGGTTGATAGCGGTTGAGGTTTTGGCCACGCCCCCCTTCTGATTGCTTATCGCAATAATTTTGTGGGCAAGGTTTTCCGGCAGGACTGCATCCTCCGGCAGGTCCAGAGGCTTGATTTTTTCCGGTTTCTGGACCGTGAAAACGTTACTGCATTTTGAACACTTAACCTTGAATATCGATTGCGTAATAAGCTCATCGGCAAGTTTATAGCGGGTCTCGCATTGTTCACATTTTATTATCATGAAATAACTCTTCGGTTACTGGTATTGGAATGGCTTATCAAGCCATGATGGCTTCTACCTCGTTGACGATCTCGTTTTCTTCAACAAGATGGTCGACGGTACCTTGTTCTACAGCATGTTGAGTCAGGTTAGGATAAACACAGGTGTCGGTGCTCTGGGCTATGGTCGTCCCGGCTTTATTTTTGATCTTGGCAAAACCTTTGGCGCCGTCTTTGCCAATTCCGGTCAGAAGAATACCGACGGTGTTTTGCTTGAATATTTCGGCGGCGGAGGAGAAAAGCTGGTCAAGCGGTTGCTCGGATGCCTCAGTGACCTTGAGGATTGCTTCAGCGTTCTCATTGGTTTTTATTGATACGGTGTTCTCATTTGAGGCCAGATAACAGGTGCCCTGTTCCATGACAGTACCGTCTCGGGCGATCTCTATTTTCCAGTGGGTATGCTCGTCGAATTTTCTGACGAAAGAATCCAGGATCTGGGTGGCGATATCCATGACGATTACTGTAGTGGCCGGCAATTGGGGCGATAGGTTGGACAATAGACGGATAAAGGTATTGGGGCCGGTGAGGGTGGTGCCGATGGCGATAATGTAGTCAAGGTGCTGGAAGCCGTAGCGCTCGCTGAGAGAGTCTTCGACATCCATTTTAGGCAAGCGGACCCGTCGGATGTTATCTATGTTGACGGCGGTGGCGATTTTAATCCGGTCGATGATCTTCTGGCTGGCGCTATGGATGTCACGGGAGACCGCGCCGGATGGTTTAGGCACGAAATCTACCACCCCCAGACGCAGGGCCTCGAAAGTTATAGAGCCGTCATTGTAAAGCGAGCTGAGAACGACAATCGGCACCGGCGCCTCTATCATGATATGACGGATGGCTCTGATCCCGTCCATTACCGGCATGTCCATATCGAGAGTGATGACATCCGGTTGCAGTTCCTTGACTTTCTCAAGCCCTTCCAGACCATTTTTAGCGGTACCTATTACTTCGACCATCGGATCGGATTCGAGAATATCACTGACCGCTTTTACCATGAAAGTGGCATCATCAACTACCAGTACCTTAATCTTTTCGTTGTCCATATCAGCCCCGATAAAATTAGTAACCTTGCGGTAATTAATGTCAGTGAATGGTTCCTGTTGCTATTGAATCACTCGAGGGAGTTTTCTTTTTGCCGCTCCTTGCTTTGATGACTTTGCTTTTATCTTTTCTGCTTATGACTTGCTGGCGGGTGCGTTCGATCTGCTTCTCAGATGTCATTTTGACCAGCTCATAGACGTCGAGAATCAGAGAGATCCGGCCGTCGCCGATGATAGTAGCTCCGGAGAAGCCGCTTTCGCCACGGAGGTAGTCAACCAGTGGTTTGATAACGACTTCCTCCTGGCCGATCAGTTCATCGACAACGAGGCCGATCTCCTGCATACCGGTGGTGACAATAACCACGAATGACCGGTTGATATCTTGCCCGGCTCCCTCGACGCCGAAAATATCGGCCAGTCGGAAAATAGGCATGGTCGTATCGCGCATGTGGATGACCTCGACGCCCTCTATGGACGAGGTTTCATGTTCGAAAATCCGCAAGGTTTCTTCAACAACTGACAGAGGGATGGTGAACAGCTCATTGCCGACCCGGACCATCAGGGCCTGGATGATCGCCAGAGTTAGAGGGATTTTGATCCTTATCCTGGTCTGAATACCAAATTGTGAATCTACCTCTACGGTACCGTTCAGTTTTTCAATATTGGTCTTGATGACGTCCATGCCGACCCCGCGTCCTGATGTTTCGGTAGGCGTATCGGCGGTTGAAAAGCCAGGCATCATGATAAATCTTCTTGCCTCCGCATCGGAAATACGGGGTAGTTCCTCAGTACTTATCAACCCCCTGTCATGGGCCTTCTGCTTGACCTTTTCTATATCGATGCCGCGTCCGTCATCGGTGATTTCGATGACAATATGATTGCTTTCATGAAAGGCCTCGAGGGTGAGTGTGCCGGTTTCCGGTTTCCCGGCCTTTTTTCTCTCTTTAGGGGTCTCAATGCCATGATCGACTGCATTACGGATGATATGAATCATCGGGTCGGAGATCTCTTCGATGACCATTTTGTCGAGCTCGGTATCTTCACCCCGGATAACCAGATCCACCTTCTTGTCTGTTTTATGGACGAGGTCACGAACCAATCGAGGGTAACGGTTGAAGAGCTGCGATACCGGCAGCATTCTGATCTTCATTACTCCTTCCTGGAGTTCGTTGGACACCCGGCCCAGCCCGACGGTGGCCTCGCCAAGCTTGAAGGCCAACTCCCTGATGGGTTTCAACCCTTTGGCATCGAGACCGATTTCTTCCTTCATCACCTGCTGAAGATCTTTCAGGTAATTATATATCTGGGCGAAATAGGCCCTGCTGACCACAAGTTCTCCCACCTGGTTCATCAGGGAGTCGATCTTGTCGGAGTCAACCCTGATACTCTGCTTATAAGTCCGCTCTCCCGGCTCCTGGCGCCGATCCGTCTGACGACGTTCATCATCTTGACGACGGTCATCATCTTGACGACGGTCATCATCTTGACGACGTTCTGCTTCTTCAGTAACGGCTGGCGGTAAGGAAGGTGTTTTGGCCGGCTCCTCAGCAGCTGGTTTCGGTTTGGCAGCCGTTTTTTTCTTCCTGGCCTTTTTTATGGGTTCAGCCGGTATTTCATCGGCAAACAGCATCTCTTCAAGGATGTCGTGCAGCGGCTCAACTCCAGATTCGTTGACGTCGGCCATGGCGGTGTCAACGGAACCGCTCAAGGTCGCGAACAATTCGTCCTCATCGGCTTGGTCTTTCCTACCACCAGTCGCCTCAGCAGAAGTGGAGTCTATATCTTCGGCAAATATATCAGAGGAATCTTCCGCCAGGCCGGTTTCAGGTAAGTCCGGGAAAAAACTGGCTAGCAGATTGAGATAGGTATTTATAAAATTGATGTCGATATCTGGACCGGCGTCGGCCACGTCGGCTTGCCATTTGTCGTAGAGGCTGACCAGATTGCTGTAACCCATGTAATTGGCTGACGATTTAAGATTGGTCAGGGTCTTGGCACAACAGTCAAAAAGTCTCGATTTTTCTCCTGACCTTTCAAACTCGGCCAGGCCTCGACGAATGGCGCCAATGTTTGTCGAAACTTGCTCGGTGAAGATGCCGAAGAGTTCGTCATCATAAATTTCTTCTGAGATTTCAGCTCTGATGATATCTTCATCTATCTCACTCATAGCGGGGCGGGGCTCTACTGCAGATTCTTGCTCCGGTGCCTCCTCCGGTTCAGCTGAAAGATCGTCCTGGTCGGCGAGTTGGGGGATGGCCCGAATAATTTGCTCCAGATGGTCATTGATGAAATCGAAAGAGGCTTCGTTGCCGTCTTCGATCCTGCTTTTTGCGGCAGCGAGATCGGCCTGCCAAATATCATAGAGACTAACCAGATTGGCATAGCTCATATAGTTGGCAGAAGACCTGAGCTTCGCCAGGCTGGTTTTGCAACGATCAAGGAATTCTTCGGCATTTTCGGGACCGGCCAGTTCCCGGACTAATTTCTGAATCTCTTCAAGATTGTTTTTGGTCTGCTGGATGAAGATCCCGAAAAGTTCCTCATCATGGATCTCTTCGGCGACTTCTTTGCGGATAAGCTCCGCGTCGATTATTCCGGGAGTTGCTTCGGCATGTTCTTCCGGCGTTTCATCATCCTGACCGGCGGCGCTATTATCAGCCGGAGATCCGTCAAGCATCGCAGTGTCGAGGTCATCGCCAAGGATAGAGGTGTCGAGGTCATCGCCAAGGATAGAGGTGTCAAGGTCATCGCCTGGAATTGAGGTGTTAAGGGCCTCTTCCAGGGCGCTTGTCAGCTCTGGTTCTTTCTGCGGTTCCTGGTCAGGGGGCTCGCTGGAGGTTGACTGCTCAAGATGGTCGTCTGCGGACAGTGCAACGATACGTTCCAGAAGATCTTCTATCTCGCTGCTTTCTTCCTGGTTCAATTCAAGTTCTTTGGTAAGTGCGGTCAGTCGGTCTTTGGTGTCAATCAGGGTGTCGGTAATATCCTGGTTAAGTTCCTTTTCGCCCTGGCGGAGAAGATCGAGCAGGTTTTCCATCTTATGGGACAGTTCGGATATCCTGGCTAAACCGACAAACTGGGAAGCACCTTTAATGGTGTGAATAGCCCGAAAAATATCATTCATGATTTCTCTGTCATCAGGTTCTTTTTCGAGGCGGAGCAAGCTTGACTCCATCTCTTCAAGATGCTCGTTGGCTTCGGTGATGAAATCCTGAAGCAGTGATAAATCAATCATGATATCTACCCTCTATAAGGTTATGAATTCGTATTCTCATCTTTGGCTAATGCTTTCTTGCCCTGCAGAGTTACATCGAAAAGCTCAAATTGTTGGGGAAGATGTTGCATCTGCTGCAGTTCTGCCTTGAGCTCCTCTAAACTGGCTCTGATCTGTTCCCTTGGAGCCTCTCCATCATCCTCAAGCACTTTGAGGGCCTGGTCAATGGTGCCAAGATTATGTTCAGTATGGTTCCAGACCAGCAACAGAACCTCCTGCAGGTTCATGGCCAGGGAGTTGACGTTTTCTCCTATCGAAACGATTGAACAGCTTGCACTCTTGCTGTCCTTGTCCTGAACCAGCAAATCCAAGCGGCCATCGGCCATTTGCCGGGTTGTTTTTTCCAATTTACCAAGCGGTTTTATGATGTTGCGGATAAAGAAGGACATGAAAAGGACAAGGATGCTGACCAGAGCTATTGTCATTATCGTTATGCTGTCCTGCAGGCCGACTTGGCTGTGTGCCTCAAGTTCATTCCGGAGCGCCGGCATGTCAATCTCGGAACCCTCCGTACTCATGGCTGCCATTGTTTTAAAAGCAGCTTCGTCCTTATTATGATGGTAGATAGCGACACCACTCAGGACCGAAGCAATCACAATCAGCAAGGCAAAAAACATCAGGGTCTTTTTGTGGAGTCTGGAGCTTATCTCCCAGGGGCGCTCCTTTTTGTTGGGAGACCCTGTTTTGACTTTGGGACTAAACAAAGCGATGTTCTCCATTAATTAATACCGTTGTTGCTATGCAGGGATTTATTTGCATAAATTGAAGGGGGACAGCCCGCGATTTATATCCCATCAATTAGATCCAGAATCTCAGCGGCCTTGTACTTGTTGACAAAACCGACCGCGCCCATCTCTTCCACCTCGCTTTGGTACTTTTCCTCATTGAGGTTTGAGAGAAAAATGATCTGGGCATTTGCATCAAGATTTAAGATCTCCTTGGCGGCAGTCAGGCCGTCCATTCCCCGCATGGTAATGTCCATGGTCACCAGATCAGGTTTAAGTTCCTGATACATCTCAACAGCCTCTTCGCCGCTCTTGGCCTGGCCAATAACGATATGACCCGGAGGATTCAAGATGTTGGTGATCATTTTTCGCATCATTGATGAATCATCAACTACCAGAATACGTTTGCTCATTAACTTGGTCCCTTCTTTTAACTCAGCCTGCAAAAAAGGCCTGATTTGTGCGCGCCACGGGGTTGTGGCATTAATCACCTCAGGATATTTTTTGTCCTTTGGCTAAACACTGACTCAAGGCTTGGAGTTGCCAGTGTTATTCGCTCTCTTCCTCGCCATCCATGGCCTTTAATTTCTGGAATTCCTCTAGAAGCAGAATCCGTTTGAAATCAAGGAGGATCAGGAGCTGGGC
>DAOVJK010000188.1 GCA_030673265.1 Pseudomonadota bacterium
ATGATATCCCACCATTCGATGGTATGACTCTTTTCCTTGGTGGGATTGACGGGCAGAGTCGGGCTTTGCTCTTGGCTGGCGGCTGGTCTTGGCGTTAGTTTTGGTGTGAACTGTTGTGGGGGAGCGGTATCGGCAAATATCTCGAAATCCAATTCAGGGCTTTCTGCCGGCTTAACAGTTGTCGGAGGTGGGCTGGGTTTTTTGATGGGCTGCGGCGGGACAGTAGCAGAAGCGTTCTTTTTTGGAGCTTGGCTTTTCAGCCTTTTTTCAAGAGTTGCAAGGCGGTCTTCCATCACCATTATTTTTGTTAGCAGAAAGGCGATAGCACCACCGATTAAGCCACCCAGGATAAAACTGTTTCTCATGGAAAAGAAAACTGCGCCGATAACCATTCCAATAACAGTAGCTATAGATATCATGATTGCCCCCCCGAACAGTTAAGAAAATACTGGACACATCAGCATAACTTGTCTGTTGGGCGTGTCAATTGTTTTGGGAGGGATTATAGAAAGAAAGAAGGGGCTTGCTATTGCACATTTTCAGTGTGGATCTGGGGGACGAATGGAAATGATCTTGTCTGTCGTAATTTCATAAGAAGGAAATGTCGGTCGAAAAGAGGCTGTGGGGTTTGGAGGCCTCTTTACGCGAAGTTTTTGGTGGGAGAAAATGTTTTGAGAGCCAACGATAAGTCCCAAGTAAAAATGCGGCAAGATCTGCTCCCAGGCACTTTCGAGAAATTTGAGCGATAGGCCAGACTGAGCAGGATTTCTTTATAAAGAGGTGTGGCTGTTATTCAACAACCGCCCCAGCCAGGTCCCTATACAGCTCTTCTTCCTGGGCGGCAATATCCATCAGGATTTTGGCCATGGCCGGAAAGCTGTCCTCTGTTCCGGCGCGGCCCTTACAGTTCCGGGCCGCCCTGACGGCTAACTCTCGCCAGCGGTCACCGATCGAGGTCATCCTTGCGGAGAATGCAATGAAACGGTCATCATTGAGATGGGTGGCCGCCTCTTGCAGAAAGGCAGCGTAGATGAAGCGAAAACCTGCGCCTCCGGTGCCGATCTCCTCCTGCATCCGGATCAATTGGCCGAGGTGCAGCAGGGCATTATCCTCACCCAGTTTGGCGGGCCATCTTTCCAGTCGTTTGGCCAGAAAGCGGATGCCGGAAATACCGATGATCGGCAGGGGGTACTTGAGCATGGCCTTGGTGACGGTCCTGATCCCGTTCTTGATCGCGTTCGGTAAATCAACCTGGGCCGGGACTTCGCTCAGGCAGTACATTTTCCCTTTGGGGGCCAGGGCCCCTTTGGCGAAACGGGCCTTCCGTAGATCATCGGCCCTGCAAATCACCGGTTCCGGGAAGACCGGATCGCTGATCAGATAGCTGTCGCCCTTCTTGCCGAAGACCACCAGATTGTGCATGTTGAAATGAAAGCGGTAGGCATCCGGAAAATAGGGGAGCCACCAGGCCCCGGTCTGCAAACCAACCGGTATGCCCTTGGCAATGGTCTCATCCAGAATATCCATGGCGAGCTGCTGGTCGCGAAACTTTCTGGTCTCAATTTTGATGCCCAGTTCCTTGGTGACCCTTTTAAAGATGGAGCCGGCGGCGACCCGGAAAGTGGTCAGCGGCAGATGGTTCAACCTGATAAAAGGTATGTATCCGAAGAATAGCCCGGCTCCAATGCCGAAGGTCATGGCTTCGCTCATCTCGACCCCGTAATGGGAGATCAGACCGGCAGTGGCGCCGTTTTCGCAGTGGGCGGACTGGTGATGCGTATAATCTATTTTCATGCTATTCCTGATCCTGACCTGGGATTCTTAATTTTTCTACCAGCGATATGTCCTGCAGTTGCTCCTCCGTCACTTTGAGCAGACTAGCATAGCGGTTAAGCATATTCGAATTCAATTTTTTAAATATTTGCGGTTTAAGGTGCCGCTTGACCCGCCAGCGCATGATTCCCATATACTGGGCCAGCAGGCCGATATCCATCTGATTCCGGGCCATGTGGTAGGCCAATGGGGAGACCTCGTTATTCAGCACCTGGCAGCGGGCTGTTTCAATCTGCTCGGCAATCACTTCCCAGGCCTGATAGTTGGAGATGTTTTTCGGCTCCCAGCCGGCGCTGGGCACCATGACGTAATCACCGTTACCATTAACCGCGTAGGTGACTTCTTTCAGGCCGTCGGCAATTCCCTGATCCTGCGGGACTTCTTCTTTAAGCATCTTATTCTCTGTAAGTGGGCCATTATTGGTATCGTTCTGGAACGGATTTAATGAATATCATTATTAGCATGTCAATATATTCAAATACCAGACAAATTACCAATCAGATTTGCTGTGGTGGGTTTTTTCTTTTAAAAAAGACGGGGCGCGATATATGAAGCCCAGGATGGAACTGGTTGTTTAAATCTGTTTGTCAACGCCAGAGCGCAAGAGATGTTTTTTCGGGGTAAGATTTTTTCGTGCGAGTTTGAAGTTACCTGAAAAGAAGAATTAGTATGTTTGGGAGAGAGGATGTTAGGTTGGGGTTGCTACTTTTATAATTAAGCTGTGAATAGTATTTAGTGAAAATAAAGCCCCATTTTTTACACTTAGTATTATCTCCTTTTTGCTCGTGATTACATTTGGGACAATTCATAATAAAATGCCTTGAGAGATGATCATTTTAAGAAGCCGAACTGCATGATTATATGGGATCCCACAATTGCACTGTAGGCACTGCAATTTTCTGGTAGCAGGGTACAATTTGTGCCTTTCTGGCAGGGCTTAACCGTCAGTTTCCCATTCAAGATGATGACTTAACATAAGTTATGCGGAAAAATTAAAGATGGGCCATTTTTTATGATGTATTTGCTAATAATGATTGTTAATTTATACTGGGTAATTTTTTTTAGATTGAGAAGTAATTAATAAAAGATATTTGGTTAGTTCATTATGTCTGATAAAGAAAAAACGGCATGGGACCGGATTTCCTCAATTGATCTTGAGATAGATGAGGGCAACTCAGAGGCAATGAAGCCACATTGTGACCGCAAATATCCCCGGACGGACCTTGTCTCCCTGAATAAAGTCCTTGATGAAAATTTGTCGTACTTGCCGGTCAAGATGGTCACCACAACCAGCGGCCAATGTAAAGGCATGATCCTTGATATCAGTGAAGATGGATGTCGAATAGCTGTTCCTGTCCAGTTGAAAGAGGGAGAGTTGGCAAAGGTCGGTTTTATTGTCAAAAAGCGTACAATCATCTCCACGGCAGTCGTTAGATGGGTATTACCGCAAAAAAACTTTGACTTTGATTTAGTCGGTATGAAATTTCAGGGGATGCCGGATGATGCCAAAGAGTTTCTCCGGGCTATCAGTGCAGTTGCCATGCTGGATATTGTGGAAATAGAGAAAATGAAACAAGTTTTATGATAACGATCACACCCTCTAACTGGGCAACATTGAAAACATTTACTGAACTGCTTTAATTTCGAACAATCTTTCTGAGTAAAGTCAACCCCTGCCAATCCTCAGTATGAAGTCTGTTTCAGCCTTGAGATCCTCAGCCCTTTAATGAAAAAATAGAATTTTGAGCTGAATTCCCGCAGGGCACACGAGTTAGTTAGATGATTTGACGGCTTGATTTTCAATGAAACCGGTATTATCTTCTTTTCCTCTGAAAAATCGTAAAAAACTTAATTTCTAAGGAGATATAGATGAGTGACCAGAATGAATTGACAGCAGTTTTTGACACCGGCAAAGGCAAGATCAGGGTTAAATTGTTTGCCGATCGGGTGCCCTATACCATCGCCAACTTTGTTAATCTGGCTAATCGGGGTTTCTATAATGACCGCAATTTCCATCGGGTAATTGCCGACTTCATGATCCAGGGCGGTTGCCCTAACGGTAATGGCATGGGAGGTCCCGGCTATACATTTGCCGATGAGTTTGATTCGGAGTTACGTCACGATAAGCCAGGCATTCTTTCCATGGCCAATGCCGGCCCTAATACCAACGGTAGCCAGTTTTTCATTACCCATGTTCCTACCGCCTGGTTGGACGGCAAGCATTCAGTCTTTGGTGAGGTCGAGTCTGATAGTGATATGGCTGTGGTTAACGCCATTGCCCAGAGCGATGCCCTTGTTTCGGTAAGTATCGAAGGAGATGCCTCTGCCTTGTTGGAAAAATGCGCGGACAAGGTTGCCGAGTGGAACAAGGTCTTAGATAACGCGTAACTATCCAGCAGCATCCCACCTGCACGCGAGCAGAGCGCCTGACATAGCAAACTATAGTCAATCGCTCAGTTCACGCACATCTGGGGAACTGCTGAACAGTTACGGGCTGGTATTTGGTCACGGTTTTGTTTTGGCCTGAATAGTTACTGAAAGAACACCGATACTTTATTTACGCCGGCCGGGATTTTTCCTGGCCGGTTTTTTTTTGGCTTTTGGGGGAGCGGTGGTCCGGCCGCTTTTGATGGTGATACTCTCCAGGGCTTTTCTTTGTTGCCTACGCGCGGTTGCGCCTTTGGCGATTTTGATTTTGCGACCGTCCCGATCCAGTCCGGCTACATACATGGCGGTTGAGATGGTGCCGGGGGTCGGGGTGAAGTCCTGAAACTGTCGGACTTCCATCCCTAGTTTACTTACCTCCGTGGCCAGATTATTCATGTCAGCCTCGGAGCAGCCCGGATGGGAGGCAATAAAGTAGGGGATGAAATGCAGTTTTCGTTTGCCTGCCAGCTGTCGGCAAAGAGCAAGGAATTCGCGCAGCAGCTTGCCGCCAGGTTTATGCATCAGTCGCAGCACCTCATCCTCGGTATGTTCCGGGGCAATCTTCATGGCGCCCGGCAGGTGTTTGTCGAGCAACTTTTTCAGCAGCTTCGGGGTCTTCAGCAATAATTCCATGCGGAGGCCGGATGAAATGTGGAGATGCTTGACCCCGTCAATCCGGGCGCATTCGTCGAGTAAATCAAGAAAACGTTGTTCGTCAATTTCCAGGTTCTTGCAGAGTTCCGGGAAAAAACAATCATGTTTGCGGCACTCTTTGATCCGGCAGGAGGTGGCGAATAAATTTGCCGTAGGGCCGCCGAGGTCGCTGATTGTGCCTTTGAAATGGCTGCTCTTGGCAAGATCTTTTACTTCTGCGGTAATTGATGCCGGCGAGCGACTGATGACCATCGGGCCCTGATGCCGGGTAATTGCACAGAATGAACAGTTCCCCGAGCAGCCGCGGACGATGGTCACTGAATCTTTGACCATCCGCCAGGCCGGGACAGTAGCGGAATCGGGATGCGGGCTGCGCTGGAAGGGCAGGCGGTACAACCGGTCCAGTTCTTCGGGCTCTAATGGCGGGGCGGGTTGGTTTTGCCAGAGATACATGGCCTGCTGTTTCTGGCTGAGTGGTTGGGAGGACAGGGCTCGGGCATGTTTATCGATGGTTAATTCGGCGGCCATGAAGTTAGCTGAATTTGCCGCGATATCCTGCCACGACGGCAGGACCAGCGGCTTCTCCGTTTCGGAACGGTGCCTGAATTCTTTTTCCGTTAATCTTTCACAGGTGCCGGGAATTCCCGAGAGGTTGTTATTATTGGCCAACCGTTCGGCGATGGTCAATATGGCTTTTTCACCCATGCCGAAGACCAGTAGATCCGCTTTGGCATCGGTCATAACCGAGGCCCGGAGTCGGGCCTGCTGGTAATCGTAATGCACAAAACGCCGGAGGGACGCCTCAAGGCCGCCGAGGATTATCGGTACTCCCGGGCAGGCTGCCTTGACCAGAGTGGTATAACGAATGGTGGCCCGATCCGGTCGGCGTCTTTGCTGTTTAGTCTTGGTCTTATGCCAATATGGATTGCCATCCGGTGAGTATGAATCCTGGTCACGGACCTTACCATTACCGGTGTAATTGGCGACTATCGAGTCAAGGTTGCCGGCAGTGATCCCGAAGAACAGGCGCGGGGCGCCAAATTCCTGGAAATCCTGGCTGTCCTGATGGCGGGGTTGGGCCAGGATCGCCACTTTGAAACCGTGGACTTCCAGCCATCGGCCGATGAGCGATATGCCGAAGGATGGGTGGTCGACATAGGCATCACCGGTAACCAGCACCACATCGGGGCGGTCCCAGCCTCTGGCCAGCATCTCTTTTCGGTTGGTTGGTAAAAAGTTGTTATTCATTTTTGATCGTTGTTCCCAGCGTTGGATTTTTACCTCAATTTATAAGGTAA
>DAOVJK010000047.1 GCA_030673265.1 Pseudomonadota bacterium
CCGACCTTGCCCAAATGCTCGATCAGGCGGCCAGCAGCCAGGAAAAAGAAGTGGAAGTGATGACCGGCCTGGCTACGGCGATCTTTGAGCCAATGTTAATTTTATTGATGGGGGGCCTGGTGTTGCTGATCGTTCTGGCTATTTTAATGCCGGTTTTTGAACTCAACCAGCTGGTGAGATAGAATTTGTTTTTATTTCCCTTGGAAAAACACAAAGGTTTCACCCTGCTGGAATTACTGGTGGCTCTGGCAATTTTGAGTATTGTCGCTCTGACCGCCTTGAAGAATAACTCCAGCATGATTGCCAACGCCTCGTATCTCCGGGACAAAACTGTGGCCCATTGGGTGGCCATGAATAAGGCCGCGGAACTTCGTCTGGCCGGACAATTGGTCGTTGACGACGGGCAAGAGGGCAAGACAGTCATGGCCGAGCGGCGCTGGAACTGGCAGGTTACCGGTAAGGCCACCCAGGATCCGGATATTCAGTTGGTTAATATTGAGGTCTGGTCTGAGCTGAGCGACAAAGCTGAGCTGAGCGACAAGGGCACATCGTTAGCTAGTCTGAGTATGTATCTTGGCCAGCAATAAGTTTATGAAAAAAAGTGGCGTAACATTGAAGTAAGGTGAAATTAACTGTTGATATGAATTTTAATTCGGGAAACAGGGGCTTTACCCTCTTGGAATTACTGGTGGCCTTGACCATCTTTGCCCTTATTTCGGTGGCGTTGTTCGGCAGCTTGACCTCGATGATAGAGACCAAGCAACATCTTGAGGCTGACAGTAATAAGCTCAGGGAGTTACAGACTGCTTTTCGGATTATCGGCAGAGATATTGAACAGACGATTGACCGGTCGATACGAGTACCGTATCAGCAGCTATTACCGGCCTTGATGTGGACGGAACAGCCCGCTAATTTGGAATTGACCGTAAACGGCCGGCGCAACCCGGTCAGGTTGAAGAGGAGCAGTCTGCAGCGGGTGGCATATCGGTTAGAAGATGATCTGCTCATAAAAGATACTTGGCTGGTCCTGGATCGAGCTATTGATTCCGAGCCTTTTTCCCAGGTGCTTTTGCGAGATGTTGAGGGTTTTGAGATGTCATTTGTCGGGAAAGATGGCGTAAGTTCCCGGTCGTGGCCGCCGGAGAGCAATGGCTCTGGGACGAGTGCGGCAATGCCGCCGAAGGCGGTGCAGATCCATCTTTATTTAAAGGGCTGGGGCAGAATTGATCGACTGTTTCTAATCGGCTGACGAAGATTAATATGATTATCGGCAAAATAAAATGTCTGGATAACCAAAATGGCATAGCCCTGATAACCGTTATCCTGGCCACGGCACTGGTCGCAATTCTGGCGGTTAGCATGACTTTTGGCCAACACCTCGACATCCGAAGAACTGCCAACCTGCTGGAAGGGGACCGGGCCATGGTCCTGGCTTTGGGCCTGGAAGAGTGGGGGCGGCAGGTGCTGATAAGAGATGATAGAAAACGTGACCACCTTGGTGAGGACTGGGCCTTGGGCCTAATGCCCATCGCAACCGAGAATGGCATTATCTCCGGCAGTATCGTTGATCTGCAGGGCAGAATAAATTTAAATAATCTTGAAGTAGGCAACGCACAGACCATGACCATTGCGCAAACAAAGGTTATGTTGGAAGGGCTGTTTGATTTTTGTGAGGTCGATGGCAGCTTCGAATTGGTTCAAGCCGTGATTGACTGGCTTGATCATGATGCGCAGGGCGTGGCGGAGGATAACGAATATCTGCTCCACGATCCGGCTTATTTGGCTGCTAATCGTCTGATGGCAAGTCCTTCCGAGTTACTGCTTGTTGAGGGGGTTACGCCTGATAACTATGCTTGTCTTGAAGACCAGATTACCGCGCTACCCGATCCTACGGCAATAAACATCAATACGGCCTCGGCTGAAGTGATCGCCTCTTTTTCAGTCGATATTTCAATTAGTGAGGCAGAAGAGATCGTCCGGGATCGGCCTGACAATGGTTATAGCAGCAGAAATGATTTTCTTAATCATCAGGGGGTAGCTGGGTCCGGGCTGCCTGCAAATGGGTTGAGTCTGGCGAGTGATTTCTTTATGATACGCGGGCAGGCGATATTTGGAGAAGCTGAAATCAGCCTGTATAGTTTGGTTGCCCGGCGCGTCAATGGCGAGGTTGAAATTTTGGGAAGAAGTATTGGGACCTACTAAATGAATCCAGCAAAAAAAGATCACTTCTTGTTTCTTGGCCCTGGATCTCCTGACAAGGTTACGTGGGCAGCACGGTCTACTACCGGTGGGGTCGTCGTTGTCGGGCAAGGCCCACTCAGCGCCGCCCAGCATTTGCAGGGGGAGAAGGTTGTCGTTTTAGTGCCGGGAGCGGAGGTGCTACTTACTGAGGCGAGTATCCCTGGCAGTCGTGGCCGAATTATCAAAAAGAGTATTCCTTTTGCCCTCGAAGAGAATCTGGCCGACGATATTGAAAATCTTCATTTTGCCCATGGGCCGCTCAGTAAAACCGGCACCATAGCCGTTGCCGTGGTTGCAAAAGCCCAAATGGAATCATGGCTGGCAATATTGCATGAGCATGGTGTTGAGGTAAAGTCTCTCGTTCCGGCGACCATGGCCATCCCCCTGACTCCAGGGCAATGGTCAGTAATTCTCACCGATAGTCAGTTTATGCTGCGAAAAGATTCCTGGCGGGCATATGCAGGTGATGTCGGCAGCTTGCCCTTGTTCTTGGAGGAAGAACCGGACGCTGATCCAGAACAGCAACCAGCGCTCCAATTGTATACCGATGAAGATTGTTCCATAAACGGCGAAGAGGCTGTCCCCGCAAGGATGATTTCAGCCCGGCATCGAAAGCCGCTGCTGCAGCTTCTGGTTGACGGCTACGATGAAAAGCAAACGATCAACCTGTTACAGGGAGATTTCAGCCCACATGCCGGCTGGCGCGATCTGTGGGTGAAATGGCAATTACCGCTAGTTGCCTTGGTCTTGCTGTGTATAATGAATATTGGCTCGTTTTCTTTTGACTATTACAGTTTGAAATCAGGAAGCGCGGAACTGAATGATCGGATCGAGGCTATTTACCTGCAGAGTTTCCCCGGCAGCCGTCGGGTGGTTAACGCCCGAGCCCAAATGGAGCAAAAGCTGAACGAATTACAGGGGGATATCGGTGCGCATAGCAACTTTTTTGATGTATACGACAAAACCATCCCCCTGTTTTTGGCAACATCGGGATTCAGTCTTACCAATTTCAGATTTAACAATGGTCGTTTTGATTTTGATTTCGAGATCAAAGACCTGCAATCCCTTGAAGCGCTTAAACATAATCTGGCAAGTATCCCTGGCATTGCAATAGATATCAAGCACGCTGAAGCTACCGGTAGCCAGGTAAAGGCCAAAATTCAGATAAAAAGCCGACAAGAAAAATGAGCCTCTGGTCAAACTTACATAAGCGAGAGAAGTTGGTGGTTTCATGGGGAGGGGCTTTCCTGCTGGTCCTTCTTGGCTATACTTTATTGGTCGCCCCCTTAAGCAGTGATCTTGTGCAGATGGAAGCAGCGGTTGCCAGCAAGAAAGCTGAATTTGCCTGGATGCAGGATGCTGCCATTAAGGCCAAGCAATTAACCGCTCTACGGTCAACTAAATCCACTGTTTCGCCATTGAAGGTCATCGATCAGGCCGCCAGAAAATACGGGATTGATTCCAGTTTGAAACGAGTTGATCCTGGCGAAACGGGACAGATAAAGGTTTGGTTTGAGAATCTGGTTTTCGTCGATTTTATGCGGTTTCTGCGAGGTATTGGCGGAGGCCGGGGCCTTGTAGTCACCAACCTCTCCGTGGAAAGGTTGGATGCGCCTGGGATTGTTAATGCCAGGGCGACTTTTAAGGCAGAAGCGAAATGAAAAAAACTAAATCCTGGATAACATTGACTTTAGCGCTTTATCTGGCATTCCTTTTATGGACTCTTCCCGCCCATTATGTCTGGTCTTTTCTGGAAAAAAGTCATGTTTTACCTGCTGGAGAGATTTCAATTTCAGGGGTCGAGGGGGCCTGGACAGCTGGTCGTGTCCTGGTAATTAAAACCGATGAGATTGAGTTAAATAATCTCAACTGGCACTTTCAGCCGTCCGGGTTAATCTTTGGTCGTTTGCAGGTTGCGATTAGCTCGGACTTTGCGGGTGGCGGATTTGCCGGGGTATTGCGGATAGGCCCCGGTACTGTTGAACTTGAGCAAATGCACGGGGGAATCCCGGCAGCTTCGTTGGGGAAACTTTATTTTCCCGGGGTCGAATTGACCGGGGTGGTAGAAATTGAGAACCTGGCTTTAATTGCCGAGGATGGCTATCTAAGCGGTGGTTCCGGACAGCTCGCCTGGCGTAATGCCAAGGTAAATAAACCCTACCAGATGTTATTGGGGGGCGTGAAGCTCGAGCTCTCCACCGAAGATGATGGGATTCTCTTTAAAATTAATGACCTGGGTGGGGGCCTGCAGACCAGCGGCCTTGGTGCTTTGTCCTCACAGGGAAAATATTCCTTCGATGGGACAATTGGCGCCCGGCAAGGTAGTTCTCCTGAACTCGCGACCTTCCTGCAGATTCTAGGCAGGCCAGGAGCCGATGGGATGGTCAAGCTGGAATTTAAGGGGCAAATGGCCCGAATTTTTTGATGACGAGGAATATTCTGACGATGAAAGAAAATAGCAATGAAGGGCCGAAAGTAAATTTAAGCTCCTCCTGCCAGAGCGGTTTTACCCTTATTGAAATCATGGTGGTCGTGGTGATTTTAAGTATCCTGGCCGCTATTGTGGTGCCAAAGATTATGGATCGACCGGACCAGGCCCGCCTTGTTAAAGTAGCCCAGGATATAAGAGTTATTGAGAGCGCGCTTAAACTCTACAAACTGGACAATTATTTTTATCCTTCCACTGATCAGGGGCTTGAGGCCCTGGTCAGTCGGCCCGGAGACGATCCAGAACCCAAAAACTGGAAAGAGGGCGGTTATCTCGATCGATTGCCGAGGGATCCATGGCAAGGTGAATATCTCTATCTAAATCCGGGAGTGCACGGCCCGATCGATATCTTTTCCATGGGCGCTGACGGTCAGCCAGGCGGTGAAGGAATAAATGGTGATATCGGCAATTGGCTCGATGGCAAATAGCAAGGGAGACCGGTTTTCCAGGACCGGCGGTTTCACTCTGTTGGAGATTCTGGTCGTCATTGTCATAATCTCCATCGTCATAAGTTTTGCCTCAATGTCTTTTGATAGCGCTCCGGAAAAACTTGATCACGAGGCCAAAAGACTGACTGCCCTGATGAAGCTGGTATCTGAAGAAGCGATCATGAACTCCCGGGAATATAGAGTTGTTTTCACCGCAGACAGTTACGCATTTGCGAAACTTGCTGGAGGTGAATGGCGGGAAATCGCTGATGGGGTCTTCCGGTCCCGGGAATTGCCAGGAGAGTTCAGTCTTGATTTGACTCTGGGTAATGAACCGGTAAAGTTGGGTGTAGACAATGGTGAAAAAACCAAAAGCCCGGCCGCCATTATGTTTCTCTCCAGTGGCGAAGTAACGCCTTTCGAGTTGGCGATTAAAAACACCTCGGGAAAAGAAATCATCATCAGCAATCAAAGCGGGTTGATTGAGGTAGAATCCGACCAGCCATGACATTCAGCCGGGTAGATGCTTATTTCTAGTAGCTGCTGAAAGTAGTGTTTTTGCATATTGGCTTCCCAAGCGGGATAGGAGGTGTTTGGAATTGCAGAAACTCATATCTGAACTGATAATTCTTAGGGACCACGGTTCACGCAATTCTGCCAGTTGCTGCTTTTTCAACTCGGGAAAGATTTGAAAAGATATTGCAAATCCTTTAGAGAATCTTCTATCTCAAAAGGCATTGTTTTGGCGTACATATCCAACAAAATCATGGCATTTATCGAAGTGTCAGTTCCATCAGCCGCTTGTAATCGTTCGGCCATAGTCCTATTTACAATCTGTAACTCCTCATAGATATCTTTCAACCCGTTCAACTGCAGGTCTGGTTGCTCTCCTCTTTTAAATTTGAAATATTGGGCGAGGGTATACATGGAAGCTGCTCTCATCATGGTTTCGTTTTCATTTGATAAGGGAATATGATAACGAACCATTGGTCTAAAACATATCGTATGAGGACAACCAGAACTGGCAAAAAGAAGTCCTACTATTGAGCTTATGGCACGTCGCGCCGGAGCGTTCTGAATTATACGTCTTCCAGCGACAACGGTCTCGACCTTCATTTCAATATTTGAATCCACTTTGCTAAAATGACTAACAACGGGAATAAAACTTGTTGCTGCAGGGCAATTAGGGGTTTCTTCAGAATTTAAAGGACAATTCATACACTTATAATAGTCAAGCTCAGTCCATTCTGGTAATTCAGGCTGAGGGCCATTCAGCAAGGCGATGGAATCATCATCAAGATCAAGTTTGAAATTAGCCTTACCGCCATTTTCCCATGAATAATTATATTCTATTTGAAATACACCCATCATTAACTCCTTGGCTTGGAAGGCAGAATTACAACCTGAATTATTCAGAAAAACTTGTGACTCCTGATAGGCATTATCCTTCTATAAAAACAAAGAAAGCCTGGCTCCGTTAAAAAGGTGGCAGGCTTGAAAGCTTCAGGACGCAAAGAGCAATCTCTTTGGCTGCTTGGCGGCCCACTTGGGGTCCATAGCTTTGCGTCCCGGAGTCGCTCCCGGTTTGCCCTTATCGGAGTCCAATGCAAATAATTGATAGAATGGTACTGTAACAGGCTGCTTTTATCAAATGATAATACTGTAAAAGGTAGGGTATTCCCTTATTTTGTTGAATTGTGGTGTTTCTGCTTGAGTCGACCAGTTCTCCTTTAGATGAATGACCCGATATCCTCATGGAGGGGGGAGCCAAAGCGGTCAGCCGGTACTGGCCCAAATAAGATAAACCAATAACAGCTTTATTTTACGCATGTAGGTTGCGGTGAGAAAGTGAATCCAGATGATTTTAATGTATGATGGCGACGAATTGGAAATAATTGCTGAAAAGTATAAGTGACTGTATTGTATGGGTTTTATATGAATGATAGCGAAGGGAAACCCATGAAAGATCTTGAGCTCGTCAGCTCAGTTTAGGCTTGCTCCCCAACTCAAAATAGTGAGATGATTTTCGATCATTGTAAACAAACGAAAAAAAACAGAAAATAATCCTGATTCTCTGCCTGAGCTTTTGCTATATTACAACTCGTAAAGCGTGTATGACAAAAACGGTTTACATGTCGAGGCATTTGAAGCATCATAAAAAAATGACGTGATCGCCAGGTGTGATGGTAGGGATTACCCTACTATGTTTTCATGTGCAGAATCCCCTGTTGAAGATAACTGGTCATTCCAGGCGGTCCCTGGGAACGTTGAGACGTAACTGGCAATTACTTCGGCTGGGTCGCTGTATTTGTTATTGTGCCACATTAGCGCGCACTAATTTGATTCCAAGGAAAGACAATATGTCACATACAAATACCTGGGAAACAAATGGTTTATACCGGAAATTCACAGGAGTAATAACCGCTGGTGAAATTTTAGAATCAAATTTCAAGATTCATGTGCATCCTGATTTTCAAAAAATTAAATACATTATTAATGACTTTACAGAAATATCGGAACACTCATTAGAGAAACCGCACATGAAAGCATATGCATTAACTGATGATGTAATCTCCGAGACTAAAGGTCATCTGAAAATCGCTATAGTGGTAAATCAAAATGCCTTGATTGATTTAGCCAATAATTATCGGCAACAGATGAAAGACAAGATGTTTGAGTGTGAAATTTTCCAAACTGTTGATGATGCTCGTAGTTGGGGTAGTAACCAATAAAATTATGATACCACTTAGAAGGCCTCCCCTGAGGGGCATGTTTGGCTAAGGATTGGACCTTCTATTCTAGGCGTCAATGGCAAAGTGAAAGCTCTCTGCCTGGCCGTCTGAGTTGAACATTAGGACATTGTCCGGGGGCTGCAATTGTTTATCCCTCAAGTTCGACAGGTGCATTTTAACCTTGTATTTTGAAATCAAAATATTGTTAGATGTATAGAGAGGGGAACTGAGGTGTCTTTTCAATAAATTAAGGGTAGTTTGTTCCTCAATTCCTTAAATGACCGGCCCGTCGGAGAAGATGATGATATTTCTGCTTACAACAAGGAGATACATTTATCCCGGCAATGCTTTAAAGGCATAATGCTATGAGATGGTCGCCATGTCTGCAACCACATCCTGCAAATTGAGTTTGATATTTCGTCGGCTTGTTTTTTTTTGCAGTATATGGCTCGTCCTCAGCAAGGCAGATTTGAGCAGCTGGCCATTTGCTCTTCCCACCGTTCTCATATCAACTTGGATAAGTCTGTGCCTGGGTGGCCCCGAGGGCCATCTGCTCAAACCGGTCGTTCTCTTACGTTATCTGCCCTTATTTGTCTTGCAATCCATTGCCAGTGCCTTTGATGTTATGGTCAGGGTTCTCAACCCGAGCCTGCCAATTCATCCCGGTCTTGTCCATTATCCGCTTAGCCTTACCCACGACGGCGCCAAGGTCTTGTTGGCCAATTGTATCACCATGTTGCCTGGGACCATCTCAGCCCAGCTTAACGATGACCACCTGATTGTCCACACTCTGGATACAAGCCTGCCGGTACATGCCATAATCAATCGTCTTGAAAGAAAGATCGCCAATATTTTTCGACTGGAGATAACTTCCGGTCAGAAGGAGTTCCAGCCATGACGAGCTTTTATGTGGGTGTCGCCCTCGTTCTGCTATTGACCATTATTATCGGCCTGCTCCGGGTCTTATGGGGGCCAACTGCCGCGGACCGGATGATGGCGGCCCAGCTCTTCAGCACCTGCGGAGTGGCAATCCTCCTGCTGCTGGCCCGGGGTTTTGGGCAGTTGATTATTGAAGATGTCGCCCTGGTCTTTGCTCTGCTTGGAGCATTAGCCATCGTGGCCTTTGTTCGTCGGGCCTGGAAAACAGATGGCCCGAAGCCGGACAAGGGGGCTTGATAATGAGAGAATTGCTAGGGGCCTTTTTCATCATCCTCGCGATACCTTTTTTCCTGTCCGGGACCATCGGCCTGCTTCGGCTGCCCGACATCTACACCCGGCTGCATGCCTTGACCAAGGCCGATAATGTCGGCCTTGGTTTCATTGTTTTTGGCCTGGCCATCCAGGCCACAAGCTGGCTTGAGGTTGTCAAACTTTTTCTCATCTGGTTCCTGGTGCTCATGGCCAGCGCCACCTCCTGCCATCTTATTGCTGATGCTGCTTTGAGGAGAAATATCAAGCCCTGGACAAAGGAGTGAATATGGTGGTCAGTGCCTTTGATATCATTCTTTGCTTAACCCTTGTCTGGCTTGCCTGGCATGTGCTTACCAGTCAGGACCTCTTTAAGGCCGTGGTTCTCTTTATCTCCTTTGGCCTGCTCATGGCCCTGAGCTGGGTGCGGCTCCAGGCACCTGATGTTGCCTTGGCGGAAGCGGCTATCGGTTCCGGCCTTACCGGAGCTCTTTTCCTTTCGGCGTTGCGGCGGATGACAAGTCACAGACGGGGCGAAAGGAGGCTTGATTGTGATGAGGTGCGTGAAGATGAAGGGCAGTGAGGCCAGCGGTAAAAGACGGCACATAAGCCTTCTCTCGCTATTGAGTCTGGTCATGTTGGCTGGCTTGTCAGCCGCCCTTGCCTGGGCCTTCCTTACCCCAGGCCCAGATCCGTTAGGACTGGCGCACCGTGTGGATGCTGCCTTGGCCGAGAGCGGGGTGGAGAGCAGGGTGACCGCCGTTCTCTTGAATTATCGGGCTTACGACACCTTGCTGGAATGCTTCGTCCTGTTTTTGGGGGTGGCGATTGTGTGGTCTCTGCAGCCTTCCCGCCCTGTTCGGCAGGAACCTCGCGTGGACCCTGTTTTGTCATCTCTGGTGCGCCTTCTGGTTCCTCTCATGGTGCTGGTCGGCGGTTACCTGTTGTGGGCCGGCAGCAGCCAGGCTGGTGGTGCCTTTCAGGCCGGGGCGATTCTCGGGGCAGCTGGTGTATTGCTTATCCTTACCTCTTCGCGGCTGCTGTCAACTATGCCGAAGGGATTACTTGCCTGGGGCATTTGCCTTGGCCTGTTTTTCTTCCTGGCGGTAGCGGTGGGAGCAGTGGCTCTGGGGGGTAATTTTCTCGAATATCGCCGGAGTTCGGCAACCATGATTATCATCGCTCTGGAAGTGGTGGCCGCATTTTCTATCGGTCTCTCCCTGGCGGTATTTTTTGGCGGCAGCCGTCCTGAAGAGCCAAGCGAAAGGACTGCTGCGGGTCGGCCTCCCCATGGCGAGGGAGAAGAACCATGAGCGTTTCGCCGACCTTTGTCTACGGCCTTACCGGCCTGTTTCTTTTTGTGGTCGGCCTGGGTGGCCTGATCTCCTGTCCCCAACTGCTGCGCAAGATTCTGGCGGTCAATATCATGGTCAGCGGCGTCTTTCTCTTTCTGGTCACCATTGGTTACGGCCACGGCGTTATCATTGATCCTGTCCCCCATGCCATGGTTCTCACCGGCATAGTGGTTTCGGTGAGCGGCACAGCTGTAGCCCTGGCTCTGGCCTGCCGCGTCCACGAAACGTTCAATATGTCTGATCTCCTGAAAAGAAGGACAAGGAGCAATGATAGATGATGGGTCTGCTGCTTAAGAACGATTGCTGGCTCATCTGGCCTTTTGTGCTGCCTTTATTTGGGGCGCTGCTTTCTTTTTTGTTTAAGCAGCGGCCCCGGCTGCCGGGATTAATTGTTGCCCTGCTTACTACTCTTTCTAGCGGTGTCTTGGCTTGGAAGCTGGTGCGCCATGGGGTGGGCAGATATGATCTGGGGGGCTGGCAGCCACCCTTGGGCATCTCCTTACGTGGTGATGGCCCGGCTGTTCTCATGGTCTTGATGACAGCGGTCACCGGTCTTGCCATCAGTATCTATGCCGGGGGCTATTTCCGGAGCAGGATTGCCAAGGTGGAAGATGAACGGCGCCATATCATCCAGGAACGTTTTTTCTGGCCGCTGTGGCTTTTGTTGTGGGGGGCTTTAAACGGCCTTTTTCTCAGCGCGGACATCTTCAATATGTACATCACCCTGGAGCTTGTTGCCTTAAGCAGTGTCGGGCTTACCGTCCTCTCCGGCAAACCTGCATCACAAGTGGCGGGCATGCGCTATCTGCTTGTCAGTATTCTTGGCTCCCTGAGCTTTTTGCTTGGGGTCGGCTTCCTTTACAAGGCCTTTGGTAGTCTTGATCTAGCCACCATTCAAGCAGCCCTTTCATTTTCTCCTCCCGTTGCCATGGCAATGGCCCTGATCAGTGTCGGCTTGCTACTCAAGAGCGCTCTTTTCCCCTTTCATTTCTGGTTGCCGCCCGCCCATGCCAATGCCTTGGCCCCGGTGAGCGCTATCCTGTCAGGTCTTGTTGTTAAGGGGTCATGGTACCTGTTTTTTCGCTTCTGGCTTGGGTTTTTGCCCCTTATTGGCGATGGAGGCAATGCTGTTATGGCTGCCCTTGGCGGTGCCGCTATCATCTGGGGGGCATTTCAGGCATTTTCCCAGCAGCGCCTGAAGATGCTGGTGGCTTACTCTACAGTAGCCCAGATCGGTTATCTTTTTATCATTTTCCCCCTGACGGGAGCAGGTGCCGGCCCGGCTGCCTCGGCCGTCTTTTATTTTGCCATTTCCCACAGTTGTGCCAAAGCCGCCATGTTTCTGGCCGCCGGCACCATCTTTCTGCAGATGGGCCATGATCGTATTCGGGACCTTGCCGGGGTCAGGCAACTTCTGCCCATAACCTCTTTTGCATTTGCCCTTGGAGGTCTTAGCCTGATGGGTTTACCGCCCTCCGGCGGTTTTATTGCCAAGTATATGTATCTGAGCATGGCCGTCAGTCAGGACAGGTGGTGGCTGGTACTACTCATTGTCATCGGGAGCGGCCTGACAGCGGCCTACATCTTCCGGGCCGTGTCTCATATTCTTAGCCCGAAGATGGTCCATGGGCAAGGCCAGGTGGTTGTTGCCCCCTGTATGGAGTGGAGCGCCCTGGCTCTGGCCCTTGTCGCCATACTGCTTGGTTTCATAGCCCCTCTGCCTCTGGCTCTTCTTGGAGTGACGGGATGATCTGGCAAAACTGGCTACTCATTATGATTATGTTAAGTTCTCTGGTGCCGGGACTTATCATTTTCAGCCTTGGTGAGTCGAGACATGGGTTGCGGACGAGTTTAAACCTCTTTGGTGCCATTACCAAAATGGTTCTGGTACTGGTCATGATTCTCGGTATTCACCAGGGCCATAGCTTTGCCGTTCATCTTGCCCTGCTGCCCGGCCTTGAACTTGTTTTGAGAGCTGATCCGCTTTCCGCTCTTTTTGTAACCCTGTCGAGTATCCTCTGGCTCTTTACCACCATCTATGCCATCGCCTATCTGGAAGACTCGCCCAACCGCAGCCATTTTTTCGGCTATTTCAGCCTTTGTGTGACTGTTACCATTGGCATTGCCCTGGCTGGAAATTTACTGACCTTTCTTTTCTTTTTTGAGATGCTCACCCTGAGCACTTATCCCCTGGTGGTGCATCGGGGCACAGCAGAGGCGATGGCGGCCGGCAGGGTTTATCTGATCTATACCCTGAGCGGAGGGCTTTTGCTCTTTCTCGGTGTTGTCTGGCTCCATAACCTGGTGGGTCCGGTTGATTTCTGCATGGGGGGGCAGCTGGCGCCACTTGTGGAGAGCCACGGCAAGACTCTGTTCATGATTTATTACCTGCTTATTGCCGGAGTGGGGGTGAAGGCGGCCCTTGTCCCCCTGCATGGCTGGTTGCCGAGGGCCATGGTTGCCCCGGCGCCGGTAAGTGCCCTGCTCCATGCCGTGGCCGTGGTCAAGGCCGGTGCCTTTGGCATTATCCGCATTGTCCTTGATGTTTACGGTCTGGATACGGCGGGTGAACTAGGCCTGCTGTTTCCCCTCATGCTTTTGGCCACAGTAACCATTATTTACGGCTCAATCTATGCCCTCAGGCAGGACAATCTTAAACATCGGTTGGCCTTCTCCACCGTAAGCCAGGTGTCTTATATTGCCTTGGGGATAAGTATCGGCAACCCCTTGGCCATTATGGGAGGGATGGTGCATCTGGTTCATCAGGGGCTGATGAAGATAACCCTGTTCTTTTGCGCCGGGAATATCGCCGAGACACTCGGGGTCCATGATATCAGTAGAATGAATGGCGTGGGTCGGAGGCTGCCGCTGACCATGGCAGCCTTTACCCTGGCGGCCATTGGCATGATTGGCTTGCCGCCCATGGCAGGATTTGTCAGCAAGTGGTATCTGGGCCTTGGAGCCCTTGCCCAGGGGCAGGGGTGGTTGATCGGAATACTTGTCTTATCCAGCCTGCTTAATGCCGCCTATTTCCTACCGATACTTTATGGGGCCTGGTTTAAGGAGCAGGAGGCAGAGTGGCCCGATGATTCAGGCATGACAGGTCCCTTGGAGTGCCATTGGATGCTTGTTGTGCCCCCGATCATCACAGCAGTTATTTCCCTCCTGGTTGGGTTATTGGCCAACAGTAATCTTAGCCCTCTTGCCTGGGTACGTTTCATTGTCAGTGCGGGGTACGGCCTATGACGCCCCAGATCCTGTTTAGTAATCAGCTCCAGGTTCTCCTACTTTCTCTGGTGCCCGGCCTGCCCCTTGTTGTGGCTCTTACTCTCCTTGTTCCTGCCCTTCAAAAGACGGGCTTGAAGCTGGCCCCTTGGTCTGCCCTGCCGGCCCTTTTGACCGCCTTGTTCCTTAAGCCCGGGATTAATCTTGAGGTAG
>DAOVJK010000165.1 GCA_030673265.1 Pseudomonadota bacterium
AGAAAGAGGTGCGGTGGCAGATGGCGGCCCGCCGGCCATTTCGACTGAGGTGCTTGGCTTTACGGTGATGATGGTGCTGGACGTGGCCCTGGGCTGAGGTTGCACGTGTCATGGGGCGTGTTAAATCCCCTTGACAACCGGGAAACTTTTGTTGTGGAATATCCTTATGGAAGCGCAGCTTATTGATGATGGCCTGAGCCAGGATGATTTTCTTGCTGAATCACTGGGGAGGTGCGCTTTTCCGACCCCATTGTCTCTGCCCGATGATTTTTTCAGCAAACCGCCGGAGCGGGTGATCTTCAATACTACCACCGGCCCCGATGGGCAAATGCCGGAACATATCTTCAGCTTTCAGGCGCCAGGGCCCTTTCTGGAGATCTTCTTTGAGCCATCTGCTATTAATGTGGGCATCGTTACCTGTGGCGGCTTGTGCCCCGGCCTCAACGATGTGATTCGCTCCATCACTTACAGCTGTCTTGCTTCCTATAAGGTGAAAAAGGTGCTGGGGTTTAAGAACGGCTATGCCGGTCTTTCCAACAAAACCTTTGCGCCGCCCGTCAACCTTACCCGTGACGAGGTCCATAACATCCATGGGCAGGGCGGCACCATCCTCGGTTCCTCGCGGGGTGGCCAGCCGATCGGCGAGATGGTGGACACCCTCGAGGGCCATGGGATCGGCATCCTTTTTGTCATCGGCGGCGACGGGGCCCATCATGGCTCCATGGCACTGGCTGAAGAGATCAGGAGACGCAAGCTGGCCATAGCCATTGTCGGCATCCCCAAGACCATTGACAACGATATCTCCTTCATCCACAAGACCTTCGGCTTTGATACCGCGGTGGAGGAGGCCCGCAAAGCCCTTAATGCCGCGCATGTCGAGGCCACCGGTGCCTACAACGGTATCGGTCTCGTCAAGCTCATGGGCCGGGATGCTGGCTTTATCGCGGCCCATGCCACCCTGGCTTCGGGTAACGTCAATATCTGCCTGATCCCGGAAGAGCCTTTTGAGCTGGACAGGCTCTTTCACCGCATCAAGATGCGTCTGAGCCAGCGCAACCATCTGGTCATCGTCGTGGCCGAGGGGGTGGGCCAGGATTTTCTGGCTGATCAGGAGGGGCGGCGGTTTGATGATTCCGGCAACCCGAAGCTCAAGGATATCGGCCCCTTCCTCAAGCAGCAGATCACCGATTTCCTGAAGCGGGAAAAAATCACCCATACCCTCAAGTACATCGATCCGAGCTACATGATCCGCTCCACCCCGGCCACGGCCACAGATTCTTCCTTCTGCCTGCAATTAGGCAGTTATGCTGTCCATGCCGGCATGGCCGGCTTAACCAATATCCTGATCGGGTACTGGAACCAGCATTTCTGCCTGATGCCCATCAAGCTTGCCCTCAAGCGGAAAAAAAAGGTAGGCATCAATGACGCCATGTGGCGGTCCGTGCTGGAGATCACCGATTAGCCCGCATATTTAACCAGTCGAGATGCCCGGTAGCGAAAAGCCGGATAGGCAAAGTATGATGATTGCAGCAGGTAAGCGACCAGAGGGAGACTCCGATACTTTAGTATGCTGAAAGCCTTATACAGCAGATTCTGTACAATACCCCCTTGAGGGGTGCTATACGGATATATCGGCTGGCCCGCAGGGTGAGTAGTTTCGAAGTCTGCGCTATCTGAAAAACAAACCATGTATTTCATTTGGTACAAACTGTGACCTTGATATTCCACAGCAAACCAAAGGTTTAACACACAGGTACAATCAGTTAAAATGACCTTTCAAAAATACTCATGAAATATGCGGGCTAATGACATTAACTGCCGCGCCCCAAAACTCCGGATGACAATCTCATTATTTAATCAATAACTCAGAAGGTTACACAACCATCTCACAGTTGAATTTGTAAAAACAGGCGGATACTTTACAAAAAGCGCCAGAATGAATACTTTAGAATAAGATTAAACGTTGCAGCGCCATCAAATTTCAGAAATTTAGTGAGGAAATATCATGCCCATCTACGAATATAAATGCAGCGACTGCAAGGAAAATTTTGAAGTGCTGACCAGCTCCTCAGCCAGCGACAAAGATATTGAGTGCAGCAAATGCGGGAGCCGTAAGGTCAAAAAAACCATTTCCGCCTCCAGTTTCAGAATCTCATCGGGCCGCTCATCAATCCCGGCAGGCGCCTTGTCCGGCTGTTCTTCCAAGTCAGGTTTCTCCTGAGCCTGATCAACAGCTGACCCGTGCGGTCGGCCAACACAGCTATTTTTTAACATTCCGGGTTGACCCCGCCAGTACTGGGGAGCTATCCTCATATCATCCAGTCGTATAAACGTCTCTTTTACGTTTAAAATGCGATTCAGTTACCTGACCGAAAAGTCATGGGGGTGATATTCAAGATGCATAACTATTTTTTTGCCCAGATCTCAGAACATCACACCTTTGATATTGCCGTGCGCAAGCTTCACCGGGGTTTGTCTTAATGAACAAATTCAGACAAATTGCCACTATCGGCCACTGGCTTGCAATTATCACAGTTCTGACCCTATGCCTGACGGGTTGTTCTAAACCACCAGCCCGCTTCCAACCATCGGGCCTGAACAGCTCATTCGAACTTGAACAGTCCCAGCCCTTTGCCAATTACGTAGAACATTATCGTAAGATTATTGAACAGACCCGGGGCGATCTGCACGGTTGGAATACCCAAAAAATAATCAACGCCAACACCCCCTTTGAACTTGGCCCAAACGAGGAGCATTTCGGCAAAGATGAAAATGGTAATTTCAGCCGTGGTATTGTCCTGATCCACGGCCTGTCGGACTCACCATATCATATGAGATCTCTGGCCGAACATTTCAGAGATCAAGGCTTCCTCACCAGAGCGATCCTGCTGCCCGGCCACGGCACCAGACCTGGCGACCTCACCAAAGTCACCATCGAGACCTGGTTAAAAGCTACTGAATATGCCATAAAGAGCATGCAATCCGAGGTCGACCAGCTCTTTATCGGCGGCTATTCACTGGGAGGAGCCCTGGCGGTCCACTATGCCCTGCTCAACCAGAAAGATCTGAGCGGACTGTTTCTGTTTAATCCCTGCCTGAAAGTGAGAACAAAGCTGGCCTGGCTGTCCGGTCCATTAAACACCTTTAAAACCTGGCTGGTTGTCCATCAGGACCGAGACTTTGCCCGGTATGAGTCATTTGCCACAAACAGCGGCAAACAGGTCAATCGGCTGATTAACAAGATTACTGAACTGACCCGTAAAAAAGGGCGGCGGCTGACCATTCCCGTCTTTACCGCTGTCAGTCTCGAAGATGCTACCGTTGACCCTTGGCATACCTTGGAATTCTTCCGCGAAGACATTACCAACCCTGATAGCCGCCTTCTGCTCTACACTGCAGAAGAACCATCCCCACGGTTAGCTGACCCGCGAATCGCGTTCTCCTCCAGCAGCCTGCCCGCACAAAAAATTATCGGTTTTTCCCACCAGTCAATCACGATCACCCCTGATGACCCCCATTACGGCAGCAACGGCGAGTATCGTAACTGCCTACATTATGGGAGAAACTCGAGCAAATTTAAAAAATGTCAGGACGGGGAAAGCGCCTGGCTAGGCGAACGTACCATTTCAAATAAAGGCAAAGGGATTCTGCAACGACTTACCTGGAATCCGAAGTTCCAGGAAATGCTTGACGAAATCGATAACTTTCTACAAAGCATACCCTGATCTCTAACCATAAATTCATGGTTAGCCGCACAGGAAGCCGGGAAGATTCCGGGTCTAACTAGACAAAAAAAAGCCCCCGACAAAAAGCCGGGGGCTTAGGAAACACCATTTTTCCAGAAGCAATTACTTTTTCTGAACGTTAGCTGCAGCAGGTCCTTTAGGTCCGTCAACTATTTCAAATTCGACACTGTCACCCTCACCAAGGGTCTTGAAACCATCGCCAGCAATGGCAGTGTAATGAACGAAGACATCGTCGCCATTATCCTGCTCAATGAAACCAAACCCCTTAGACTCATTAAACCACTTCACTTTTCCCTGTAACATTTCAACTCCTGTCATACTAATTGACGGGCGTTTTCAGGTCTGAACTTTCATAACCGGAAGCAAGCCCAAAAAAACAGCACAAAAAATATATCTTTGCGCAGCTAACTCAAATCATACATCTGGGCACCACAATTAGTCTAGGCAATTAATAAACAGCCTATAATCGGTTACCAAAAAAATTTATTTTTTACCACAAAAAATAACCTGACCCAGTTATTCATCATAGAAATCAGGAAGTTCTCTCGCAATAACTTCTTGCAGAGCTGAAATCCATCAATATCAAAATAAATACCGTCACCACCAATCACGAAACTTTTTAATTGTGACAATATCAGAATCTTTACCACATTTTGGTAGTGGGTCAGTTTGAATTTTTTTTGATTTGATCCTGTTTAAACAAGATTAGTTCTTGATTTTGTTATTGTCATTATTATATTTTTTAGTATAAAGCGAGAAAGCATGGTAAAATGCATTATACCGTGGAGGGTGATCATGGGTGCCGTAAGAACTATTGACGAGTTCAAAGATTTTCAGGATATGTTTTATGAACAAGCGATTAGCTTGTCTGACAATCTTAATTTAGACAAACTTTTTCTTTATTATCATATTTTTCAAGGCGCATGGAAAGGTAAAAGAGCCATAAGCGCAGCGAGAAGGGTTTGGGAAGATTGCTCCGAACTTTGCGGTGGTACGTGTGTTACTAAAACATATGAAAAGACATTATCTATTAGGAATAATTACCTACATATAAGTAATAGACTCGAAAAAATAGGGGTTTCCTCTTTTATGGTTAAAACTCTAAATTCCTCTCTTTCCGAATGGGACGAATTGGTTGAAGACTGTTCGATAGTTGGAGACCAAGAGATTCGTGACGATTTTAGTAAAATAGCAAGCATGATGTAATGCCTTGCGAGCTTCGGAAGTTCAAGCCGTTTGAACACCAACTCAGCAATATATCAAAGAAATATACCAACTCAACAAAATCCATAGAAAAACAGGTTAATAAACTAGCGAATAACCATGGGAATGGCAGTCGCTATCCTGGTTTTGGTGACCTTGAAATTAGAAAAACAAGGTTGCCGTTAAAAGCGTATGGCATTGGCAAGTCCAAAGGACTGAGGGTTATAACGCTTTATTTACCAGAAAAAAATATAATATCCCCGATTGTCATATATAAGAAAGGCAAGTATGGGACAGAAAATGAAGTTAAAGAACTTATTAGAAATACCTTAAAAGAAATATTAAAAGAATTGTCTGCCTAGCGAGATTAACACCTAATCCAGCAAGCCAACTATATCCTCAACTTCCCAAAGCTTGTCGGTGATCCCTGCTTCCAAAGCCGGAGTGGTTCCCAGTGTTCGGTGAATCCTTACGAAGTTATAATACATAAAATGCAATGAAACTGAATGCTCAAGATTCTCTACTTTCTTGGAGAAAGCATTAGTCAGCCTTGTAAACCGCCTCATGCTCATTCGCATTGTAAGATTGTTCCTTTCAACGTAGCTAGTAGAAACGTGCTTACTATCAGGTCAAGCATAAAGTTCATTTTAAATTAAAGACGCAAGAATGTTTTAACACAAACTAACTGACCATTATGGTTGAGTGGGAAAGAATGCTTGACACGAAAGGGATTTTACAGGTAAATTAATACTGTCCTAACGGATACGCATTCTACTACCAAAAATGACTGCGGGAAAAAGGTAAACAATCTAGCTGCCAGGCTTTCGGATGTTTACCTTTCTTTTTGACTTATGTCAGCGCCGCCCGCTAACCCTAAGGTTGCGGCGCTTGTAGTTCTTCTGGTCTTCATAATATAACCTCCATTCGATGTGGTTTACAAAACTACAAAAGACTTCCTTGTTTTATGTTTAAATAGCAAGCTGGGTATTTCCCAGCCCCCTTCCTAATAAGCTTTACCGTCCCCTCGTCTATCATCTTATTAACAACTGTATGAAAATTATTACGCGTCCAGGTCTTTCCTGGAAAGCGCTGAACGAATAGCGCTTCTATGTCTTTTATAGTGTATTCTCCATCTTGCTTTTCTATAAAGCTTTTAACTGTACTGGATATGGTTGGTGGTTTACTACTGGTTCGCACCATAAGGGGAACCCTATGGTCTATTTTTATTATCGGCTCTGCGTTGCTGTCCCCACCCTCCAAAGCAATTAACTTCTGGTAGTGGCTTATTTTTTCATCTAAAACCCTGATCTTCTTAATAAGGGGGTCTATATGTGTCTGGATACTAAGTCGTTCAGACTTGTACTCTGTTAAAATATTACTTAATGTTTCTACTGTGTCATTCATAACTAACCCCCCTGAGTATTATCACTGGTATTAATGTAGCGTATGTCTGCTTGTGCGTCAAGAAAAATAAACGCTAAAGAAAAAATCTTGATTTGCGTCACACAACGCTACATAACGCAATGTGGGAATACGGACGTATGCGGCGTTATATTCTACTTGTTTTTAGACCATCTAGCTTTAGCGGCCCTTTTAGCTATTTCGCTTCTCTGTTCTTTGGTGAGTTTTGCGGCCCGAGCTTTGCCACCTTTTTTACCACCAAGTTTTCCGAGGGCAACTGCATGAGGATTTTTTTCAGAAGAGGGATCTTCTTTGGGGGGATTTTCATCTGTGGCCAGATCAACTATACTTTTAGCCAGCGCATTAATATCTCTGGTTCCGTGCTTTTTCTTTTTCATGGATGTAAATATACCATGACCGCTCAAGCATGGCAAATTAGTTAAAATTCAAACTGACCCACTACCCACATTTTCTAACTTTAGCTGAATAGTTAGCTTTGTGGTAAATTAAAA
>DAOVJK010000066.1 GCA_030673265.1 Pseudomonadota bacterium
CCGCCCAGACCATGCCCGAAGCCCTTGATCAGGGCAGACTCGATGAGATATTCGAACCGGAATTCTGTCACCTTTTCGATGATCACTCCTTCACGGTCGGGCTTGACGAGCAGGCTTTGAGAGGATACCTGGGCCGCTATGCCATAATGTTTTTTGACTATGGTTTGCCGGCCGGTTCTTTTGAAAAGGATTATGTCAGGCAATTCATGGGTAGCCACCGCTCGTTCAGTTTTCCCAAAAGGGAGGTGGTGGTTGATGACCAGGAGGCCTCTGAATTATTCGGAGTGAGCAAGGAGGAGCTTGCAAAAATGAGCAAAGCCCGCCTGACCGGTTTATATCGGCAACTTGCCCATGAACATCATCCCGACAAAGGCGGCGAACATGATAATTTTGTCCGGCTGACCGAACTTTACAGACAAATTCGTAAAACTAAAAAGTAGCTCACGGTACAGGCCCCCCCCGGTCATTTCAACTTGACAGGGCCAGGCGTTTCAGGCGAACATATGAGTGCAGACTTTTGTTGCTGTTCTCAAAACCAAAATTAATGAAGGAGTATTTATGGAAATTCATGACCCAAATCTACATTTGAAGCTTATTGAAATGTGTGATTGTTATCTGGAAACTAATTTCAAAACCCAGATTCAGAAAATGGCAACAGCTGCGATCGGTGATATTGATGAGGACAGTTGCAAGTATCTGGCCCTGACCATTATGTACGCCCTTACCGAGAAGGCCCAGAAGCTTACCTATAAAAGCAAAAAGGGCCAGGTGACCGTCACGATCAAAGAGGATGGGGACAAAACTTCTGTTAAAGCACCTTCGGCGGAGGTCTTTAACCGAATTATTTCAATTATGCGGACCATCTTACACCTTGAAGAAGACAACGCTTCAATGCCACTTTCCCTCGGTCTGCGGAGCGGTCAAGTGGATATTCAGGTGAAGGTAGAAAGGGGAGACAACAAGGAAGCACTCCGGTTTAAATTCCCTGACCTTGGTTAATGGGCGAAGATTTTTAATGAAGGAGAAAGTCGATGAAAAGCTGCAGTCTTAATGATTTTATGCAGGAACTTGAGCCATGGCTGGACAACGATCATATCAAAGAGGCTTTCATTGATGATGGGGGCCATCTGACCTTGTTGTTCACGGACGGGATGAAGAATGTTTATGGCATTGATGACTGCAATAAGACCCAGGTTGAGGCGGTGCTCCAGGATCTGAAGGATAAGGGGATTCCCGTTACTTTTTGAATGTTGACGCCGCTTTATCCGGTAGTGATATAAGGATTTGCAGAGATGTCCCGCCTGGGTTTTTTGTCAAGAGGAGAACTTGTGATTGAGCTAAGGGAACTTACCTGTGAAGTGTGTCGAATTGGGGCGCCGCAAGCGACCCAGGATGAGATCGATGATTTTATGCCGCAAATTCCCGAGTGGGAGATTGTGGTGGTGGCCGGCGAGAAACGGTTGGTTCGCACTTATCAATTCAAGAATTTCCGGGAAGCTTTGTCCTTTACCAATAAGGTTGGAGAGGTAGCCGAAACAGCCGGGCATCACCCGGCGATTCTCACGGAATGGGGCAAGGTAACGGTAAGCTGGTGGACCCATAAGATTAAGGGTCTCCATCTTAACGATTTCGTGATGGCGGCCAAGACAGACCGATTGATTTAAAATGATTTGTCCAAACTCAGAGTTGATATGACATAAATTTGAATGAGTTCTCGATATGATCTTGCCGTTGAAGACGGTGGCGTCTTCAGTTTTGGCTGGCTCTTTTATGGTGCTGTTGACATTAAAGTTTTAAATTGGCTATTCTTGCTGAGCTTGGCCACCGCTCGTTAGTTTGTAAGTTTGCTAATTACTTTGGACAGTTCCTGCAGTAGAAATGGTTTTACAATTGCGGCACAGAAACCATAATCTTTGAAATTAGCCATAATCGGATCATTTGAGTATCCGCTGGAAACAATGACTTTGGCAGTTGAGTCAATTTTGAGAATTTCTCGCACTGCTTCTTCCCCCCCCATGCCTCCCGGAATGGTCAGGTCCATGATTACCAGATCAAAGGGGTTGTTTGTGTTCATGGCATCCCGATACAATTTTATAGCCTCCTCGCCATCTGCTGATAGGACAGCTTCGTTGCCTAATCGGGCTAGCATTTTATTGGCTACGGATCTTAGCATTTCATCGTCATCCATTATCAAAATTCTTGCTTTGCAGGAGTTCTGGTTTTCTACCAATGGTGCCTTTTTTTTCATTTGGCTCTTTTCTGATGCGGGAAGATAAGCACGGAATGTGCTGCCAACCCCGGGAGTAGATTCTACTGATATATAGCCATTGTGCTTGTTTATAATGGATTGAGTTATGGCAAGACCTAGTCCGCTTCCGCCATGTTTTCTGGTGAAATATGGGTCAAATATCTTTTCCACTACTTCTGCGGGCATGCCAATGCCGCTGTCCTGGATGGATATTTTTACGAAGCGCCCTTCTTTTGCGAAAGATAATCCTTCTTTGGCCACAGAGGCAAGATTCTCGCTTGTTACCTTGATAGTGCCCCCTTCAGGCATTGCATGACTGGCATTAAGAACAATATTCTGAACCACTTGGCTTATCTGTCCCCTATCGATATCTACCAGCCATAAATCTTCAGGGATATCGTAGTGGCAGGCAACTTTATCGCCGCGAAGGACAAAATTCGCTGAATCCTTGATGACATCTTCAAGGGTTGATACTTCTTTAACAGGTTCACCTCCCTTGGCAAAGGTCAGTAACTGCTGGGTCAGGTCTTTGGCCCTGAGTGTTGCTTTTTCAGCTTCAGATAGGAGCTTTTTGGTTTCTCCTTTCAGGTCGGCATCAATAATGGCTAAATTTATGCTCCCCAAAATTGCAGCCAGAATATTATTAAAGTCATGGGCGATGCCACCGGCCAGCACCCCGACAGATTCAAGCTTTTTAACTTTAAGTAGCTCTCGTTCCATTTTTATCTGTTCGGTGATGTCTTCGACAACCTCAATAAATCCTTTTTTCTGCCCACTCTCGACCTGAAGCGGAAAGGCCTTGATATTAACTGTAAAGGTTGAACCGTCATCTCGTTGCCCCTGGGCGATAGTCTCTGCCGGGAGACCTTTTTCCATTGCGCCTACACCGGGACAATGCGGACAAATTTGATCTCTCTTCTCAAACTCCTGAAAACACTTTTTCCCGGAAAATTCGCTTGCTGTTTTATTGAACATTCTTCCCTGAGCAGTATTGGCCATGACTATATTATGGTCCTGGTCAATAAGAGTAATTCCCATATTGATGTTCTCCACCAGGGAACGGTAAAGGCCTTCGCTTTCCTTTAGTGCCTTTTCCGCCTGTGCGCGCTTGCTGATGTCTCTTTGCAGTGATGCGGCCATCTGATTAAACGCTTCAGCAACGAGGTCAATCTCATCCCTGCCTTTTGTATTTAATCGATATGCGAGATCCCCCTCGCCGATTTTTTTTGTTCCCTGGCTCAATTCTTTCAATGGCTTAAGGAATTGGCGGACGATGACTAAGAGAAAGCCACCAAGAAAGACCAGGGCGATGAGGGAGTAGAAAAGGGTGGAAAAAATGATTTTGGTTTTTGCCTCACGAATGGCGCCGGTTGAAAAACCGAGCCAAAAAGACCACCTTTCATTGCCTACGGTAAAAACCTGGGAAAAGATGCCGTAGTTTTCCGCCCGGTTCAAAACGACCTTGCCGTCTTCTCCCGCAGATTTCAAACGCTCTCTGATTGCGGGGAAATAGGCGCCGGAATCAGTGCCGACATATTCAACCTTGTCGGCCAGATAAATGGTCTTGTCATCAGCGACAATCCACCAGAAAAGGAAATTATCCTGCCCCGCGAGTTTTCTCAGGGCTGCAAATGGCCATTTCCCCTCTGCGTGCCAGCGCTGGACCTCACTGCTGACCATTGAACCGGTGAGACGGTGGTGTTCGATCAATAATGTCTCTGTTTCTGCAATGCGACGGGAGGATACCTGTAGAGTTACCAAACAGATAACAACAATAAAAAGCACCAGCACAACACTGTATATTTTCCAAAAAAGATTCATTGGTTATTTTTTTGCTCCGATGACGAGAAAGGATGTGGTCAGGTTACAGTGCTGATAACCAATACCGGGTAGAGATCCTTGTTCGCCCCAGGTAAAACTGGCAATGAATGGGGCTTTGCCATTGGCATGGTTGATCAGCACTGGAATTTTTTTGCGTTCCTCTTCGGGAATCACCCCCATGACCCCCGCACAGATGGTGCCAATGCTGAAAGCAACGGGCGCCTTGTCAGCAAGGGAGATGAATTTTCTCGCATTTACCGGCAGGTTGCCTATGCGGTTCAGCAGCACTTCCCAGGTTCCATAACTCAGGTAGACTCGATCACCAACCGTGATATCCCCAGTTGGATAGAGCCCATCTGTTATGCTACTTTGATTGGGAGCCCAAGGGTGTGAGACAACGGTATATGTTTTGCCATCAGGGGCTTGACGTTTTCGAAAAAGGGGATGGAGGCCCAGAAAGTCTCTAAAGGCGTCAGTCTTTTCCCCCTGCAGCCGCCGGCGAGTCAGTTCTCCCCCCAGCCACTGGTCGTAAACATCATAGGCAGGCAAATTGTCAATCTCGACAATTCTCCGTCCAGCCATTTTGGTTACAACACCAGAATATTTATCCTGTTTTTCAAAACCAGATTCAAAAGCCCAGCCTATGGGTAATTCTGTATAAAAAACTGCGAGACTGACCCCCTTTTCGTAGGCACTGTCATTACCAATCACCATCCCGTGCGGCCCTCCGGCGGTCCCTCCCAAAAGAATGGCATCATTACCTACGACCTGACTTATTCCATCCAGGACTTGTTGCTCAATTCCTATTGTCGGGGTGACAAGAATCAGAGCCGGGGTTTCGGTTTCGTTCTTTCCGGCATCTTTTATGGCATCATGAACGGCTGCTGCTGCCATCTCTTGAGGTGAATCATAGTCAGTCAGAGAAGCGGCAGCCACACCAAAATCTATATCCTTGGTGGTGATTGTCATTACGGCAAGGCCATGGAGGCCGGACTCAATGCCTTCAGCAGCTGCAGCATATCCTCCTTTGGCTCCGAGCACATATCCGCCATCACTCAACACCCCCCTGGCATCTGAGGTGCCACCGTAAATTTTGGTCTTATGACCGACGATATCGCGCACATCCTGCAGAATCTTTTTACAGTCACTCCCTGCGGTCGGGTGGATAATCATGAAATCAGGATCCCCTTGCTTATTTCCCTTCAACGCCATATCCAGTGCTTTGCGGATGGCTTTTGCCGGTGCTCCCTCTCCCCAGCCGGTCCCCACTTCGATATTTACATTGTTGGCAGGGGTGTTGGTCTGGAAGGTCGCAGGAGTTTTTTGAGGGGTGAGTTTAAATTCAGCTTCATGGTTTTCTGAGCAAAAAGAGCACAAGAGTCCGATTGCCAGAACGACTACGAACCTAAGAGTAATGTTAATCTTGGGATTTCCGACCATGACTTTCGTCACCCCTATTCATCCTCAGTCAAGTCATCAGTATGTAATTGAAGATGTCGCCTTGAATTGCACTTCAGATTTTGATTCCCCCCAGCAATATACATATTCTCACAAAAGGTCAGGAAATGTCAATTTGTGAAGCTTTGCAATAAAGGGTAAAGGGCAGATTGGCCAGGGTGGTTGTTGGTAATTGCTGAGCATTTAAATTTTTAGAACTGCTTGATATTTGTATTTGATGGGGCAAATCTGCCGGCCTTTTTTGTGTTGATCTGATGGCGTAAGCACAGATTCAGGAGAGATCTAAAATCTCTTTTATGTTCAGATGTATCAAAAATATTGACGCTTCTTGAGAAAAAACTTAGGATTACCCCCCTGTTCTTTGTATATTTGCCGATCTCGCAGATAGGCAACGAAGTGATACTTTGAAAAGCCGCGAGATGGACGGGCAGTGCAAGCTAATTTATCGATTTAACGGTGGTCAAGTCACGCTGTTTTGACTTTTCGAAGTCTATGCTTATCTACGAAGCCATCAATATTTTTTGAGGAGAATTAATAGTATGCTAGAATTTTTGCGTCAAAAGGCCCAGTCAACTGTTATCCAGGTGATCATTGTGGTGATCATTCTGGTCTTTGTCTTCTGGGGCGTAGGTAGCCAGCAGGGCAACGGGGTAAATGCGGCGGCCACGGTTAACGATGAGACGATCACCTATACGGAGTTTCAGCGCTCTTATGACGCTCGGCTTGATCAACTGCGAGATCAGTTGGGCGGCAATATTCCTGACGGGCTTTTGCAGACCCTTGGCGTTAAGGATCAGGTCCTTGAAGGGTTGATCCAACGAGCTCTAATTAGGCAGGGGGCTGGCGAGGCCGGGTTGATGATCGGTGACCAGGAGGTGCGGACCAAGATTCAGGATATGGAGGTCTTCAAGAATGAGGGGGCCTTTGATGTCGGCTGGTATAAGCAGATTCTGGCCGGTAATCGGATGAATGCTACCGATTTCGAGTTATCGATGAAGTCGGATCTGTTGCTCGCCAAGGTTATGGATCACCTGACCCGTTTCGGTGGGGTAGCTGACTCCGAACTTAGAGATCGTTTTGATTATGACTATCGCCAGAAGAAATTTGCTTATGTGGCTCTGGAACCCGCGGCGTTTGAGAAAAAAGTTGTGGTTAATGATGACGAGCTCTCCACCTTTTTTACCGAGAATCAAAATGATTACCGGGGTGAGTCGCAACTTAAACTGAAGTACGTACTCTTTCCCTTCGATGCCAAGGCAAAGCTGGACATTCCGGAAAAGTCTATCGTCTCATACTTTGATCAACATAAGGAGGAGTACGTGGTGCCCGAACAGCGGCAGGCCCGGCATATCCTGACCATGATTGATGAGGGCGACAGCGAGGATGTGATTACCGAAAAAAGGAAAAAGGCTGAAGAGCAACTTAAGCAAGCCCGTGAGGGGGCGGATTTTGCTGATCTGGCCCGGCAGAATTCAGATGATAAAGGTTCGGCAATTCGGGGCGGTGATTTGGGATTCTTCGAGCGGGGCCAGATGGTCAAACCTTTTGAGGACGGGGTTTTCGGGATGCAGGAAGGTGGCCTGACCTTGGTTCGTTCCGATTTCGGTTTCCATGTAATCAAGCTTGAAAAGATCAGACCTCTGCAATTGAAAACAGTTGCTGAGGTCCGTGATTCGATCATTGCCAAGATCAAGGTTGAGGAGATCAAGAAACTGGCATTTGAACTGGCGAATGCAGCCTACGAGCAGATCATTCTGTCCGGCAGTCTGGAAAAATATGCTGAAAGCGGCGGTAAATTACAGGAAACAGAATTTTTTACCCGTCAGGACATTGTTGAGCCTTTGCAGTCTAATCCGGTTCTTAAACAGGCTGCTTTCGGACTCAGGCAGGGCGAGTTAAGCTCATTGCTCGAAGGCACCGATAGCTTTGCGATTTTTTATGCCCAGGAGATCAAGGAGCCTGAGGTTCCAGAACTGGACAAGGTCAAAGAGCGGGTGATAAAAGATTTTGTTAGTCAGCGCTCCCAGGCACTGGCTAAAGAAGCGGCTGAGACAATTATGGCTGCGGTGCAGGCAGGTACTTCTCTTGAGGCGGCAGCTGGCGAGCTGGGCATAAAGGTTGAGATGGCGGCAATGATCTCCCGGGCTGATCGAGCTGGTAGCAAGCTGCCTCCTGCTCTGCTTGAGGCTGGTTTGGGCTTGACGGCGGCGGTACCTTATCCCGATGCGGTTGTCACTTCGGGGCAGACTTTATATGTGGCGGCTTTCAAGGATGAAAAGGAAGCCTCCGCTGATAAATTTGAGGAGCAGAAGGACGAGATAGGCAAGAGGTTAGTTGAGGAGAATCAGAACGCGGTTTCTGCTTCCTGGCTAGCGTTTTTGAGGGATAGAGCGGAAGTGACGATCGATAAAAGATTCTAATCGGGATCTGTTTTTGCCAGATGATTTTGAGGACTAACCGCTGCTCGGTTAGTCCTTTTTTTTGCCCCATAAGGGATCGTTACCGAAACGATCCATCCACCATTCTTCATCGTCAATCGGGGTGTTTTCGTCGGGATCCAGGGGGAAACGGTAGGAGGTGCAGTAGTCCAGCAAAACCTGGTAGGCCTCGGTTAACCGCTGCATGTCGATTTTTTTGTCAAGATCAGTTGCGGCGGTGTCAGGATGATGGAGTTTCGCTTTGACGCGGTAAGCTTTTTTGATCTCATCGAGACTGGCTTGGGTCTCAAGCCCCAACAGATCACGGGCCTCGATTATTCTGGCCCGTTTAGTTGGTTTTACCATTAGCACTCTTCTTCCAGCTTTTCTCTTCACCCTTCAACAGACGTCTGATATTTTCCCGGTGCTTGAGGACGATCAGGAGGGCGATTATTCCGGTAATTATTAACAAGCTACTGGGGCCACCTTTCAGCCAGACCATGATGGGCAGCGAGACTGCCGCAGTCATTGAGCCGAGTGAAACGTAACCGCTGAGCCGGACCGTCGCGACAAACAGCACGATAGCAATCAGGGTTTGCAGGGGCGCCAGATAGAGAAAGATCCCCAAGGCGGTGGCCACTCCCTTGCCGCCGCTGAATTTCAAATAGATGGGCCAGCAATGGCCGACAAAGGCAGCCGTGCCGGTCAGCATTATCCACAGATAAGCGTCAGGTTGCTTGCCGAGGATTTGGGTGGCGATCAGCATGGGCACCAGGCCTTTCAGTAAGTCACTGACCAGGGTCAGAATGCCCAGCTTTTTGCCCAGTAAACGATTGACGTTGGTGGCGCCGATATTACCACTGCCCTGTTGTCTGACATCGATGCCGACTAATCGTCCGTACAGTAGCCCGAAAGGTATCGATCCGGCTAAATATCCGAAAAATACAAGTATATATTGCATGTGTATTGCCTGCCCGGGATTTGATTTGCGAGTGGAGGACAATAGTACCGTGTTGTCCTTTTCGAAGAAAGATAATTTTTTGCGGGCAAAGCGGATCATAAAAAATGATGCAGCATGCTGCGGCATTATAGGTTTAATTGGATATAATTCTCTGGGGAGAGAATCTACTTAACAACTGTTGTTTAGCCAAACCACAGTTTTGCGGGCCAAGTTCTATGTTAATGCGGCCGTTAGAGAGGGAACAATATGAACGAGGATTTCATGGCGGAAGCCATAAGGCTTTCTATTGAGAAAATGGAGGCCAAGGCGGGGGGGCCTTTTGGGGCCGTGGTTGCTCGGGATGGCAGGATCATCAGCCGGGGTTGGAATCAGGTAACTTCAACCAATGACCCTTCCGCCCACGCTGAAATTATTGCCATCCGCAAAGCCTGCCAGGAACTGTCAACCTTTTGGCTGGGAGATTGTGAGCTTTATGTGAATTGCGAGCCATGTCCCATGTGCCTGGCGGCCATCTACTGGGCTGGAATCAGGAAGGTATATTTTGCTGCCGGTCGGGAGGATGCTGACAATGCCGGTTTTGGTGATGGCTATATTGCCCGGGAGATTGTTAAACCGGTGGCTGAAAGAAATCTGGAGATGGAACAGGGGATGAGGGATGAAGCCCTTGAAGCATTTTCAATTTGGGATAAGATGGCAGACAAAACAGAATATTGATGGTAATCCTTTGCTGGTTATCTTTGGGTGTGATCATTATCAAAGTCAAGAGGCGGAACAGTGCAAAAGAAACTAGGTTCACTTGTGATTATAGTTATCGGTTTGTTGTTGCTTCTGCCGCAGCAGAGCCGGGCTGAAGATGCCAGCTTTTATGCCAAGCAGGAAGTTGAAAAGGCCTGGGATGCCCTTAATGGTGGAGATCTGGCCGGGGCGCTCCGCAGTTTTCAACAGGCAATGGTAATTGATCCGCAATATGCCCCCACCTATTACGGTAAAGGGCATGCCTATCTTGCCCAGAATAAGATCGGCTTGGCCGTGACTAATTTTAAAAAGACCATTGAGTTGGCTGACCCGCCGATGGTGGAGGCCTACGTCAATCTTGGTTTCGCCCTTACTCTTTTGGGTCGGGAGCAGGAGGGGCTTAAGATGTACAATCAGGCCCTGGCGCTTGACCCTAATAATAAAGAGGCCCATCTCAATCTGGCTAATTTCTACTGTTCCGAACTTAACGGCACAAAGGCTTGGGAGCATATCCGTTTCGCCCAGAAAATGAAGGCCGAGATATCCCCGGAGCAGCTTGAAGAGATGGAGTCGCTCTGCCCGGAGGGCAGGTAGCCGTCAATAGTCCATGTTGGCGAAGACAGAAGGCCACGGAGGGGGGATCCGTGGCTGGCGGAGTCTTTTCAGCCGTTATCGCGAGTTAATGAGATCTAGCCGCCTGATTATCAACTCCGGATGGAGTTATAATCGTAAGAATCCCGGTTTTAAGCGAGTGGTTCTCTGCTGTTTTCGAGTTTAAGTCCATCTTCCCCATCATTCCCCGGCGCCGTTTTCAAAAAAATATCCCCCCCTTGACCTAGGTCAAAGTCCCGTTTGCGCCTTTACGGTATTCTGTCATCAAAGCAATGGGAATTTCCGGTTTACATTTGGATCGGGAAAATCATATCGTATTATTATGTAATTAATAATTGAAATGGAGGTTCGGAAAATGTTTTGTAACCAATGTGAGCAAGTAGCGAAAGGTGGCTGTACTACTATCGGAGTATGTGGCAAACAAGAGGATGTTGCCGATTTGCAGGATCTTTTGATCCATGCCCTGCAGGGTCTCTCTCTTTATGCAGTAGAAGGCCGCAAGGTTGGTATTTCTGATGCTGATATCAATCTTTTTACCTGTGAAGGCGTTTTCTCGACTCTGACCAATGTTAATTTTGATGCTGATCGGGTAGCTGACCTGGTTCGCAAAGCAGTTACACTGCGGGATGAGTTGAAAGAGAAAGTCAAGGCGGCCGGCGGCAAGGTCGACTTTACTGCAGATGCGGCTAATTTCACCCCGGCGGCTACCACTGCAGAAATGGCAAAGCAGGGCCTTGGCGTGGTTCTGACCGGTAACCCTGACGAAGATGATGACATCAAGTCACTCAAGCTGACTCTGCTGTTTGGTCTTAAAGGCTTGGCGGCCTATGCTGATCATGCCCGGATTATGGGCCAGGAAGACGATACTGTTTACGCCTTTGTCCACGAAGCCCTGGCAGCTACCATCACAGATGGCCTGACCGCCGATGATTGTGTGGCTGCGGCCATGAAATGCGGCGAAGTCAATCTCCGGGCTATGGAGCTTCTTGATGCCGGTAACACTGGGACCTATGGTCATCCGGTACCGACCTCTGTGCCGCTGGGCGCTAAAAAAGGTAAGGCCATCGTGGTTTCCGGCCATGACCTCAAGGATCTGGAGTTGCTCCTCAAACAGACCGAAGGCAAGGGTATCAATATCTATACCCATGGTGAGATGCTGCCCACCCACGGTTATCCGGAGCTCAAGAAATACTCTCATTTCCATGGTCACTACGGCACCGCCTGGCAGAACCAGGCCAAGGAATTTGCCGAGTTCCCAGGGGCCATCCTGATGACCACCAACTGTATCCAGAAGCCCAAAGAATCCTACAAAGAGAACATCTTCACGACCGGCATGGTGGCTTGGCCCGGTGTGAACCACATCGACAATAATAAGGATTTCAGCCCGGTTATTGACAAGGCTCTGGCCATGGATGGTTTTAGCGCAGACACCGATAAGGGTTCGGTCATGGTCGGTTTTGCCAGAAACGCGGTACTCTCTGTAGCCGACAAGGTGATCGAGGCCGTTAAAAATAAGGATATCCGCCACTTCTTCTTGGTCGGTGGCTGTGACGGCGCCAAACCGGGGCGTGACTATTACACCAAATTC
>DAOVJK010000297.1 GCA_030673265.1 Pseudomonadota bacterium
GCCTAAAGTGCCTGAAGTGCCTGAAGTGCCTGAAGTGCCTAAAGTGCCTGAAGTGCCTGAAGTACCTGAAGTACCTGAAGTGCCTGAAGTGCCTGAAGTGCCTAAAGTGCCTAAAGTGCCTAAAGTGCCTAGAGTTATGGATGTTCCTGGTTAGAAACGTATCGCAACATTATGAACTTAATCGGTAGCAAGGCTAGTCTGCTGAAGTTTCGAAACTTAGCTGGGATTTTGTTACGAGATCATAATTTCAAAAATAGATAAGGAGATTTAAGTGTCCCAGAATACCTATGGCTTACGCTACGATGAGTTCGGTAAGACCTCGGAGATCCTGGTCTACAGCCGGGGAACCAGGGTGATGGCCAACAACTTCCTCAACAAGGGGACCGCCTTTTCAGAGCAGGAGAGGGTCGACCTGGGGCTTTCCGGGAGTTTGCCGCCGTCTGTCCGGCCTCTGGAAAAACAGGTTCTCGATTCGGCCAGGAAGGTGCAGGACAAGGACAGTGATATTGAGAAATTTATCTATATCAGGGCCCTTTTTGATCGCAATGTGACTCTGGCCCACGCCCTTATTGCCAGCGACATAGAAAGGTATATGAGGATAATTTATACGCCCACGGTCGGTCTGGCCTGCCAGGATTATTCTTCCATGTTCAGGACGGCCAACGGTTTACATTTTCATCCTGGCAATATTGATCAGGCCGAGGATATTCTGCGGCGCTACATTCACCGGGATATCAGGGTGGCGGTGGTTACCGATAACCAGGGGATTCTTGGGATCGGTGATCAGGGCGCGGGCGGTATTGCCATCTGTCTGGGCAAATTGATGCTATACACCCAGGGGGCCGGGATCGCGCCATGGCATTGTCTGCCGGTCTCCCTTGATGTCGGTACCAATAACCAGGATCTGCTTGATGACGAATATTATCTGGGCTGGCGGCATCAGCGGATTACTGGGGCAGAATATGTAGATTTTGTCCAGAGTTTTGCCCGGGCCTTCCGTAAAATTTTCCCCAATGCCCTCTGCCAATGGGAAGATTTTTCCAAACAGAACGCTTTTGCGATCAGGGACTCTTACCTGCATGATCTGATATCCTTTAACGATGACATTCAGGGGACCGGGGCGGTTACTTTGGCTGGAATCCTGGCAGCGATGAAAATCAAAAATGAACGCCTCGTCGACCAGGTATTTCTGGTTCATGGCGCCGGGGCAGGAGGGGTAGGGATCGCCGATCAGATTCTTGCCGGTCTCAGAGAAAGGGGGCTATCTGAAAAAGAAGTGTTGCAGAGAATTTATACCCTGGACCGGCATGGTCTGGTGGTCAATAATCGCCAACTGGAGCCATATAAGGAACATTTTGCCAGAGACCCGCAGGAGTTGGATTGGTTCAACAGCGAGCAAGACGGTGACCTGCTGAATGTTGTGCGCAAGGCCGGGGTGACGGTTCTGATCGGCACCTCAGGTCAGGCCGGTTGTTTTACGAAAGAAGTTGTTGAAGCGATGCTTGGCAATACCGACCGGCCGGTAATAATGCCTTTGAGCAACCCCACGGTCAAGGCCGAGGCGATCCCGGAGGATATTTATAGCTGGACCGGCGGCCGGGCACTGGTCGCCACCGGCAGCCCATTTGCGCCGGTCAGGTGTGGCGATGAGGAGATCCGGATTGGCCAGGGGAACAATGTCTTCGTTTTTCCGGGAGTTGGGCTCGGTGTCTTGACTTCGGGGGCCAGAGAGGTCCTGCCGGAATTTTTCACCGCTGCCGCCCACGCAGTTGCAGCGGCGGTTAGCGATGATGATCTGGGCAAGGGGATTTTATTTCCGTCGGTTGCCGAACTGCGGGATATTAGTCTCAGGGTAGCCCAGGCCGTTGGCCGCTCGGCCATTCGTCAGGGGGTGTGTCGGCCCTGTGTTTTCAGTTCTTACTGGCACGAAAACAACGAAGAGAAGCTGGACCTGCTGGTGGAGCGGATGCGCTGGCAGCCGGAATATCTGCCGTTGGCCGCGCTTTAGCTGTTAACTCGTAGACTCTTGTCTGGAGTATTCTGATTATTGGTTGGCCAGCGCTCCCTGCGCTGATGTCGACAAAGTGGTTCCAAAACTCCCCCCTCGCGGCAACATTCACGTAGAGTGTCTTAAAGAATATTCATTAGCAAGATGCAGAATATTCTTTAAGACCCTAGTCCGAAAAATTTCATTTGGGTGGTTTATCTGAAGCCTGTGTTAAAAATAAGTCATAAAAACAATATGTTGACGAAGATTGATCTGAGTTGGCATGTATCGTGCTCCTTAGTGTCGGAAGACATGGCTTGAGAGTATTGACTGTTGGACGAGATTGGAAATTAAGCCAACTATGTTTTTAATAAAATTTTATCAGGGGTAAAACAATGAAGGGAAAAATCAAATCCGGGTTGATTATCGGGGCCATCGCAATGGTCGCAGTGCTGTCTGTTTCTTTTGTGGCGGCAAAGAACGGTAAAACTGTGGAGAGCAATGGACTGGAGACCACCTTGCAGGTCTCGAGGTTGTCGTGCGGTTCCTGTTTGGCTACGATTGAGGGTGAGTTACGGAAATTTGACGGCATGCTGGGCATGAGGGCTGATCTGTCCCGAGGATTAGTGACAGTCAGTCATACCGAGGTGTTTGCCCCGGAGAAGATTGCGGAGGTTGTTACTGGCGCCGGTTATCCTGCCAAACTGGTTGATGTCGCAGATTCAGGTGCTAAGGTTCCGGCGACTGGCGCTGCTAGTGGTTATGGCTGTGGTAGCGGTAGAGGCTGTGGCCCCGGTGGTTGTGGTCTGCCGGTTGCCCCGCCGGAAAAAGGATAAGGTTAATAGCCTTTATCGGTCGGTGTTTAACTCATGACGATCAAGACAAAAATAACTGTTCTTTCTCTGGTGTTGATGCTCGGCCTGTTCGTAGCTTCGCTGGCCCAGGGGAGTGAATTCAGGAGGACAACGGTGCAGGTTGCACAAATGCGCTGCAGTTCCTGTCTGCGGGTCATTGACGCCGAATTGCGAAAGGTGCCGGGCATCGTCGGAATGACCGCTAGATTCAGCCAGGAGCAGGTGGTCGTTGATCATGAGGAGGCGGTTGCCGCCAAGGCAATAACCGCGATTATCTCCGGGCTTGGTTATCCGACGACCGTTGTTTCCAGCCGGGAGATTACCGGGAAAGAGGCGAAACGTTTTAAGCGGGCCGGTTTCGGCGCTGGGGCCGGTTGCTGTAACCCGGGTGGCGCCAGTCCGGTGGCTGAGTCCTGGAAGGAATTTCGGCGCCGGTTATTCCGGAAAGGAACAGGCCGCAGCCCAGACACTGCAGTGCAGCCTTGAGTTGCCCGGTTATTAAAGACAATTGTGGATGGTAAAATTATGGCATACGATTTTGAAAAATATCGTGAAAAGCGTGAGAAGGTTCTGGGAGTCCGCAAACGCGGTTTAAGTTTCGGCGCCGTTGCGGCGCTGGTGGCTGCCGTTATTGTTTTGGGATTGGGAGGTGTCGCGGTACCAAAGACCATCTCCTATTTTACCACCAGAAATCTTGATGATGCTATTTACCGGTTGGCAGACTCAACGGCCTGGAGCCAGGAGATTGTCAAGAAGATTGATGATCTGGCCGGGGTAAGGAAGGTCGTAACCGATAATCATGACAAACGTCTGGTTGTTACCTTTAATCGTCATGAAACCGGACCGGAGAAACTCAAGGTCGTGTTCAACCGGGATGGAGTCGCAGCCGAACTTTTGAACCGGATGAGCTACCGGCAGCGCATGTCTATTCTGAAGAAGGAGGCCGAATTTGAAACTCCATAATATA
>DAOVJK010000008.1 GCA_030673265.1 Pseudomonadota bacterium
ACCCGGAACAGGTGAGTAATCGCCTCCGTACCCCGGTGGAGATAGCTGTACTTTTCTGATTCCTGTTCGGTGATGGCGCTTTTCCCGAAAAGAAAGCGCCGCAACTGCCGGGCGGTTTTATCGGGATCTCTACTGACGACAATGATCTCCACCCGGTTGCAGGTCGAGAGGATACAACACTCGGTACAACCCTCCAGAGCCATCAACTCCGAAAATGGCAGGGCGCTGTCTCCTGAGAAAGCCAACTGCTCACGGATTGCGACCGGTGCAGTTTTGTGGTTGACCCCGAGAATAATTATGTTATCAGCCTGCATAAAAATAAATCCTACCGAGATTTTTAAGTTATTTGCCCGCTAGATACAAGGTCAACAGCGCAATCACGAACCCGGCGATAACCATAATTGCGGCCCGCCTCCTCCGCCAGCCCAAGGTAAATCGTAAATGGATTATCGCCGCATATATTAACCAGGTAATCAGTGATAATGTTTCCTTTGGGTCCCACTGCCAATAAGCCCCGGTGCCCTGCTTGGTCCAGAGCATCCCGGTGATTATTCCCAAGGTCATAAGAGGAAAGCCGGAAGCGAGGCAATGACGGTTGAGGCTGTCAAGGGCCTCCAATGACGGTAGCCTGCTGTAAAAAAAACCAAAGCGCTTGCTCTTGATCTCCCACTCCTGCAGGAGGTACATAATGCCGCCACAAAAGGCCAAAGCCAGGAAGCCGTAGGCCATCAATGCAACACCGGCATGAATAGGCAGCCAGATGCTTTGCAGCGCTGGAGCCAGTTCGATCGTCATATCTTGAGAGGCAAGGGCCGCAACCAACATCAAAATCGTTATAATCGGGCTGACGAACACCCCGAAGTTCTTCACCTTGTACCGCCAGCGAAATGAAAGATAGGCCCAGGTTACGGCCAGAGCGGCAAAAGAAACGGCTTCATGGTTGCTGGTAATCGGGGTATGACCGGCCGCCAGATAACGGAGCACGGTGTAAAGCAGGTGGCCGCCAGCCGCAAGCAGCATGCCAGAACGAGCCAAAGTCCTGACCCGCTTATTCTGGTTAAAAAAGAAGACCAGATAGGTAATTGTTACGAAAACGTAAGTATAAAGGGTAAATTGAAAAAGTAATTTCATGTGTCGATACTCCCACCGAAGGGGATGTTAAAATTTTGTGTCCCTATTTGACACCGGAATAACTCAATCGTAATCTAACACTTTCTCTAAAGTGTTTAAACATTCCAGCGAAATATTGTCACCCAAAGTTCTGATCAAATGCTCTTTTATCATGTCCCAGTTGCCTTGCCTTATCCAATCGATGAAATGCTCATGGAGTAGTGCGGCAAAAATAATTTTATTTTCTTCGTGGGGTCTGCCCTGTTTAAGAACATCCGGTCTCAACAGGCCCATGATCTCGGCCAATGTCCCGTATTCAGGGCCGATCATCTCTTCTAAATTTTGGCGAAGCTGCCGGGCCAGGGCGGGACTTTTGCCGGCCGTTGAGATGGAAATCGTCAAATCGTCCCGTTTAACCGTGGCCGGCAGAATGAAATTACAGCGTTGCGGGACATCGGCCACGTTGATAAGCTGGTCGTTTTTCCCGGCCTCGGTAAAGACCTCTGCCTGAACCAGTTCATTATCGGTCGCGGCAATCACCAGAAAAGAACCGCGCAGGTCGCCCTGCCGATATTGTCGTTGCAGCCAGCCAATGCGCTTAGCCTGATGAAGCTCCTGCAAGCCCGTGGTCAATTCAGGGCTTATCACCTGAACTTTACCACCGCACTCCAGCAGATTGCCAACCTTTCTGGCCGCGACCTTGCCGCCACCGACAACAGTGCACTTACGCCCAGCAATATCGAGATTTACAGGAAAATATTTCATGGCTTTTATCAAATTATTTTAAATATGGGCAATGTCACCTAATTAATCAGCAGGCATCTTCTTAGCACATCTATCATCTCTTCACAATATCAGCAGCACCTTTGCCTGAGATTCATAACTCTTATTAGTTTGACAGCAGTACCGTTCAGGATATAATTTGATCTATATTTTGTCTTTCCGGTTACCAAACCTCATGGGCCGAAGTTATTTGGTTTATTGCGCTTAAAAAAATTGGGAGCGGGTTTATGCAAGGCGGCGAATTTTCCATCTCAACTTCCAGGCGGATGGATCTCATTGATATTACACCGCAAATTAGCCAAGCGCTTTTGGCGACCGGGGCTGGTGACGGACTATGTTTCATCTACAATCCCCATACCACCGCAGGACTGACTATTAACGAAGGAGCAGATCCGGCGGTCCGGGACGATATTCTCGCTGTTTTCAAACAAATTATCCCGCAAGACTACCCATATAAACACCTGGAGGGAAATTCACCTGCCCATATTATGTCTTCGCTGATGGGTAGTTCCGTAACGGTTATTGTCGAAAATGACCTCTTGCGACTCGGCACCTGGCAGAAGATTTATTTTTGTGAGTTCGATGGCCCCCGCACTCGGAAAGTGTTGTGGCGTATAAGCTAGAGCAGTTAATTAAAGTTAGAGGCTATTACCTGATATCCGATGCCACCTATTTACAAAATAATTTTCTTAAACTAGATTTCCTACCTGGAAACCGCTCTAACAAATAATACTTGAAAGTGAGATTGAAGCCATGCAAGGCGAAAAACATTTGGCTGATGACTCAGGTCATTCCGACAGTATGGTCTTCGGCTTTGACCGGGCCACGGACGAGAAATCTCTTGCTGTTTTTTTAGAGAAGATTGTCAGCCCTGATCTGTTAGCTAAACTTGTTCCCCGACTGGAAGATCAAGAGATCGACTCTGTCCTGCAGCTTTTTACAGGGCTCATGAAGAAGCATTTGAGCAAAAAGGAATTTCACCGCATCTTTTTGGGCGATAACAAGTAGTGCCGGATCTACGCGTCTATCCTGCCAAGTATGGCATCGGCGCCAACCAATCGAAAATAAATCAAGGTGTAATTTGTGGGAACTGAAGTTATCAAGGACCTTCGCGTTTATGTTGATGTGCTGCGTAAAGAGAATGAGATTCTTGAGATTGATGTCGAAGTTGATCCCTATCTCGAGATTGCCGAAATTCATCGGCGGGTAATTAGCATGGGCGGCCCGGCCCTCTTGTTTACGAATGTTAAAGGCAGCCGTTTCCCGGTTGCAACCAATCTTTTTGGCTCCGCGCGGCGCCTTGAATTAGCCTTTGGCCGACAACCTCTCGACTATGTTGCCAATCTGGTCAAGGCCGCAGAAGAATTACCCCCTACCTTAAAAAAGCTTTGGTCGATGAAGGGTCTTCTCGGCCAATCCCTTAAAATCGGCACCAAAACCCTGCGGGATGCCCCTATTTTGGAAGAGTGTATGGCGCCGCCGCGACTGACTGAACTACCGCTGCTCACCTCTTGGCAATCAGATGGCGGCGCTTTCGTTACCCTGCCCCTGGTATACACCGAGCATCCAGATGGTCGGGGCCACAATCTAGGCATGTACCGGATTCAGCGCTACGATGATACCTCCACCGGGATCCATTGGCAGATTCACAAGGGTGGCGGCTTCCATTATTACGAAGCAGAAAAGAGAAATCAGAACCTGCCGATGACCTTGTTCATTGGCGGCCCTCCGGCCCTGATGATGGCCGCGATTGCCCCGTTGCCCGAAAATATTCCGGAGCTGATGATGGCTTCCCTGCTGATGGGCAGCAAATTCCCTCTGGACAAGGACCCACTGGGTGGCCATGCCATGGCTGCCTTTGCAGAATTTGCGGCCAAAGGTTTTGTGCCGCCCCGGCAACGCCGGCCGGAAGGCCCTTTTGGTGACCATTATGGCTATAATTCTCTTACCCATGATTACCCGGTCTTCCAAGTCGAGCGGCTCTATCATCGCCGGGATGCCATCTATCCCGCCACCGTGGTCGGGCGACCCCGGCAGGAAGACTTCTATATCGGTGATTTTCTTCAGGACCTATTGTCACCCCTTTTCCCTCTGGTCATGAGCGGCGTCCGCCAGTTGAAGACCTATGGCGAAACCGGCTTTCACTGTCTGGCCGCTGCCAAGGTAACGAACCGATACCCACGGGAGGCCTTTGCTAGTGGCTTGCGTATCCTTGGCGAAGGCCAACTTTCACTGACTAAGTTTTTAATCGTTACCGATGGCGATATTGATGTCAGCGACTTCAAAAAACTCTGGGTCCATGTCCTGGAACGGATCGATTGGCAGTCAGATCTCTATGTCTTCGCCAACGTCTCCCAGGACACCCTCGATTATACCGGCCCTTCCGTCAATAAAGGCTCGAAGGCCCTTATGATGGGGTTGGGTGCGGAACCAAAAAGGATTTTACCAAAAACCTTTGCTGGCCAATTACCAGCCGGTTGCAGTCATCCAGAAGTCTATCTGCCCGGCACCATGGTGGTCGAAGGCAACAGCTACGAGTATGATCCCGAATTGCCGAAGAAACTTGCCAGCCATAAACCTTTGGCTGATTGGCCAGTGGTTTTACTGGTTGACAACACCAAAGCCGCCACCGCCAGTCTGCAGGAATTCCTCTGGACCTTTTTTACCAGATTTGAACCGGCGGCTGATATCAATGCAGCCTCCTCCGGGGTTAACCGTTTTCATGTCGGTCTCACCCCGCCAATCGTCATAGATTGCCGCATGAAACCCTGGTATCCCCATATACTTGAAGTTGATAACGCCACAAAATCCAAGGTTGACGAGAAGATTGCCTCCATTTTACCCGCCCGATGGATACCGTGATTGGGGTTTTTTGATTCCAGCCGAAAATGGACGTTAACACCATACAGGGCGCCGTTTCACATCAATTGAGCAGCAAAAAAACCGCTCCGTAATCTATGTCAGTGCCAGGGTTGATGGCCTTAATTTAACTCCGGCATTCTGCTTGCTATAACAAACGACCACTTCTAATCTGGTAATAATCACGGATTTACCGGATGACAAATTAACCTGCAAAGTCGAGTTACAGTTTATGGAAGAACGCTTACAAAAAATTTTGGCCAGGGCTGGCATATGTTCGCGCCGCCAGGCAGAAAAATTAATCCTGGCCGGCCGGGTCAAGGTTGATGGCCAAGTCATTAAGGAACTGGGGGTGAAGGCAGATCCTGCCCAGCAACGGATAGAGTTTGACGGCAAGCCTCTGCCCAAACCTACTTTGGTCTGCTACCTTCTCAATAAACCCCGGGGTTATGTGACGACCATGAAGGATCCCCAGGGACGACCGATTGTCTCTGCATTGATGAAAGGGGTTAAGGAACGGGTTTTCCCGGTGGGCAGACTTGACCTTGACACTGAAGGCGCTCTGTTGATGACCAATGATGGTGACCTTTCCCAACGAATTCTTCATCCCAGCAATGAGGTTAAAAAAACCTACCTAGCCAGGGTCAGCGGTCGCCCCTCACACAAGAAACTCTCTGAGCTTGAAAAAGGGATCATCCTGGATGGCAAAAAGACTTGGCCGGCAAAATTGCGAATTATTAAGAGCCATGGTGCCAGCACCACCGTTGAAGTTGTTATCCATGAAGGACGAAAACGCCAGGTACGCTTGATGTTTGCGGCAATCGGCCACCCTGTTCTGGAGCTTAAGCGCATTGCCTATGGGAAACTAGGTTTGGGTGTTTTACGGGTAAGTGAGTTCCGTAAATTAAGTGCCCATGAGTTGAAAAAGGTTTTTAAATAAAAAAAGCCTTTACAATCGCCTAGTTACCGGATACCAATTCAATATTGGTCAATTCTCCAGCGAATTTTGTCAGTTTATTTCTCCGGGGAGCATTTTTTTATACAGGTTTTACAGGGTAAGAATAAATGAACAAATCGCAGATGATTGATGCCTTGGCACAGGGGATGAATATTCCGCTCCGGGAGGCAAGTCCCATAACCGATACCATCCTGGAGACGATGGTCGAGGCCCTGGCCTCCGGGGATAGTATCGAAATACGAGGGTTCGGCAGTTTTGTGGTCAAGGAGTATGAAGCTTATACCGGCCGAAACCCCAAGACTGGCATCAGCATCAACGTACCGCCCAAAAAGTTGCCTTTCTTCAAGGTCGGTAAAGAGTTGAAGGAAAAAGTTAACAGCTGAATCCTAGTTCTACTTCTCTTCCTGATTGATGATCTCGCCGATCAAGTCATAATGATGGGCTTCGGTAATCTTTACTTCAACAATCTCCCCAGGCCTACTGTTACCAGCCGTAATGTAAAGACAACCGTCAATTTCAGGGGCCTGATAGCGTAACCTTCCTTCCAGAAGCAGATCACTTTCACGACTCAAGCCTTCTACCAGTACGGGCTGAGTTGTGCCAATCAAGCGGCGATTAACCCCGAGTGAGATATCGGCCTGGATTGCCATTAACCTCTCCTTCCTGGCCTCTTTAACCTCTTCATCACATTGATTCGGCAGCTTCGCAGCCTCACAGCCATCTTCGTTGGAATAGGTAAAGATCCCGACATGATTTAAGCGCTGGGCAACCATAAATTCCGCCAACTCATCCACATCCTCATTAGTTTCTCCAGGAAAACCAACCATAAATGTTGTCCTGATTGCCGCCTCCGGCAGTCTTTTCTTAATCGAGGCCAGGAGTTCTTCAACACTCTGCCGATCGTAGGGCCGATTCATGGCCTTAAGCACCCTGTTACTGATATGTTGCAGAGGGATATCAAAATAGGGGAGAATCCGCTCGTTCTCGGCGACCAGATCGAGGGTTGAGCGGTTGAGCCGCATCGGATAAAGATAGAGCATTCTGATCCAGGGAATGTCTGTTTCGGCCAGGAGCGCCTTGAGCAGGTCATCGAGCCTTTCCCGGTTAAGACCGAGATCGAGACCATATGCGGTCAGATCCTGGGCTATCAGGGTCAGTTCCTTGATCCCGTTTTCAGCGAGAAGCTGCGCTTCCCGGATAAGATCGTCAAGAGTCCGACTGCGGAGTGGCCCGCGCAGGCTGGGGATAAGGCAATAGGAGCAGCGGTTTGAACACCCTTCGGTGATCTTGAGGTAGGCCCTGAATGACGGAGTAGTAATGGCCCTTGGTGTGTCACTGTTCATCAGGTAGCGGGGCTCGTGCAACTCCAACCCGGGTTTTGTTTCTGCCTGCAGCCCTTTGAGTCTGGCGACAATCTCCTCAACATCGTCAACCCCGAGAAACAGATCAACTTCCGGCAGCTCTTTTTGGAGTTCAGCCCCATAGCGTTGCACCATACAACCGGTGACGACCAGTTTGATGTGCGGCTTTGCTTTTTTCACCTGCGACAGAGCCAGGATGGCATCAACACCCTCTTCAACAGCCGGATTGATGAAGCCGCAGGTATTGACCAACAGGAGATCGGCTTCTTCAGGAGTCTCAACAAACTGATAGCCAGCCTCCTGGAGACAGCCGCTCATGACCTCGGAGTCAACCAGATTCTTGGGACAGCCCAAACTTTGAATGAATACCTTGTCTGCCATCAATTTCACCGCTATTTAGTTGTTACTGCTTCCAGCAAACACTTGAGAACCTGTTTGTTTTTGGTCATGAAGGCCCTATTTGTAAAACCCGGTTGCCACTCAGACCGCCAGGGCTCATCTGAAACCAGAAAAACTGCCGCCAGCTCAATTGCGCGATAGATGGCAACCGTAGCCAGGGCATTAAACTCCATATCTACGCCGAGAATTGATTTTTCGGCATAATCCTCAACCTTGACCCTGGTTTCTCTATAAGGCGCATCAGTGGTCCATATGAGGCCTTCCTGACTGGCAAAGTTGTTCTGGCGCAGATAACCGGCCAAGGTCTCACGGAGGGGAGGAAAACTGCCGGCCCGGCCCTTGATCGGATAATGGCCTGAAGTACCCTCTTCGCTAACCCCCCAGGTGGGGAGCAGAATGTCGCCAATGGCAAGCCCCGACTGTAAAGAACCGCACCAGCCGCAAACAATAACCCTTTTTGCGCCCAGGACGATAAGTTTTTCCAGAGTCATAACCGCCATAGGCGCGCCGACCGCTGGCCCAGCGAGGAAAACTCTTTTACCAGCCGTACTCTCAGGAATAATGTGCAGGTTGCTATTGAACAGAAAATGGCGGGAGCTGCCCATTCTGGCAGCCTGTTCTGCAAGATATCTCAAATCGCCTGGATTAACGCAGAGCAACCCGGTCTCGGGTAATTCCGGCTCGCCTTTTTCCCTGCGGGGGTTGATGATCGCTTCTTCCTGCATATGATCAATAGTACCCTCTAAATAAAAAAAGGCTGCAGGTTTATCACCTGCAGCCTTAATCATTCCAACACTTCTCTGGAAATCCGGTATTAGCCAAGCAGCGGATTGGCAAATAACAGGATCAGAGAGATAACCAGACCATAAATGGTCAGGGACTCGATCAGAGCCAGACCGATGATCATGGTAACGGTGATCTTACCGGAAGCTTCAGGATTACGGGCAATACCGGAGCAAGCTCCGCCAATACCAGTACCCATACCAATACCACAACCCAAAGCGGCAATACCAACGGACAGGGCGGCAGCAACACAGATCAGAGCAAGATTGGCATCGGTGCTTGCAGCAGCCGCAGCCTCGGAAGCCATGGCCACAGAGCTTACGGCCAGTACCATCAGCACGGTAAGTACACTAACAATTGATTTCTTCATAACTACGATCTCCTTTTTACTTAAGTTTGTTTTGGCCTTCTTTCTTATATAAATTTTCAATATTTATTAATGGGCGTGTTCCATTGATGCCGAGAAGTAAAGAATTGACAGGAGCACGAAAACCAGGGCTTGAACGATTGAGACGAAAACACCAAGGCAGAGGATCGGCAGCGGGGCGAAATAAGCGCCGGCCAGGATAAAGAGAATACCCAGCAGGGTCTCTTTAGCCATGATGTTACCGAAAAGACGAATAGACAGGGAGAGAATCCTGGCCATATGACTGATAATCTCGATGGGAGCAATCAGGGGGATCAGCCACCAGACCGGGCCCAGGAAATGCTTATAGTAGTTGAGACCGTGAAATTTAAACCCGAGAATATGGGTTGTGCAAAAAACGATCAGGGTACAAGCCAGGGTTATATTGAGGTTGGAGGTTGGTGACATGAAGCCGGGCATCAGACCAATCATATTGGCCACCAGAATGTAAAATGCAAAAGTGGCAAGCATCGGAAACATCATCCTAGCCCCTTCTTTACCCATATTCTCAGCCATGAAGCCTTCCATACCGCTGATAATAGCTTCCCAGAAGTTCTGTCCTTTACCTGGGATCATCTCAATTTTGCCCATGGTCAACTTCGGCATTATGATCAAGAAAGCTATAACCAGGAAGGTATAGGTCATATGCGGAGAAAATATCTGATGGCTATCCCAGAAAACTCCGAATGCAGGGGCTGCATGCGGGACTGGCATTCCCAACGCTTCCAAAATAACTGATATGAATAATATTGGATGTTCCATATCGCTTTATGATGCCTCCTTGATATTTAATTCTTTCCTGGCGCTATCGATCGCCACAGCAGCGATGCTGATAAAAACGGTCGACAGTCCGACTAACAGGCCAATCAGGTGCACGGCCCCGGATCTGATAACCAAAAACAAAATGACCGTGATAACGGCCAGCCTGGCGTAGTATTTAATAAAAAACCTGCTTTTTACTGCTGCCAGTTCTCCCTGAAGCAATCTGGTCAAATCTCTTTTCATCAACCAGAAGCTCAGATTGGCCAAAACACCTCCAACCAACAGGGAGCAGGCGATCCGCCCATCAAAAACAAACCAACTTAGTGCAATCATAATTCCCAGCAATGCCCAGCTGAGAATCAAAACCATCCTAAGCGGTTTTTGCTCATCAATGCCCATCTTTTAAATCTTTCCTGGTGGCCACACGATACAAATTCAAAAAGGCCGCTGCCACACCAAATGCCAGAAAGATCAAAGTAAACCAAGGCTTGGTAGCTCCGTCAAAAACCTTGTTGTCAAGGTAGTAACCAAACCCGACGCCGATGAAAATTGAAAAAGCCATCGTCAGGCCGATTGTACTGAAATCGGCCATCATCTTGGTCATTTCCTTACGGAATCCTGACATAATCTCCCCAATTTACCCTATCCAACCTGCAATCTTCACCAAACTGAATAAGCCCTCATTCTTTAGCATGGCTTATTTGCAAAGTCAACGATTTTGACCTATTTTGCCAACTTTATGAATACCGATTCAGCTTTTTTAAGTGTTATTTCAAGATCTTCTGCGGTGTGGGCCGCTGAAATGAACATGCCTTCGAACTGGGCCGGCGCCAGATAAATACCTTCGGCCAGCATCTCCCGGTAGTAACGGCCATACATTTCGGTGTCGGATTTCATCGCCGAATCAAAATCGGTGACCGGACCTTCGGTAAAAAACAGGGTCAGGACCGAACCGGCCTGATTCATGCAGACCTTGTTACCAAGATGTTTCTTGGCCAGGCTCAATAATTCGGCGCCAAATTCCGTGGCTTTTTTATTGAGGGCCTCATAAAATCCGGGCTTGGCCAGTTCCGTGAGCATCGCCTTGCCCGCCGCCATGGCCAGTGGATTGCCGGACAGGGTTCCAGCCTGATAAACCGGCCCGACCGGCGCAACCATCTTCATGATCTCTTTTTTACCGCCATAGGCACCTACCGGCAGACCGCCGCCGATGATCTTGCCGAGGCAGGTCATGTCAGGGGTGATGCCATATTTGGCCTGGGCTCCGCCAAGGCTGGCTCTGAAACCGGTGATTACTTCATCAAAAATCAGAACAATATCCAACTCAGTCGTGAGTTCCCGAAGTTTTTCGAGAAACCCTGGTTGGGGCTCAATAACACCCATGTTACCGGCAATCGGTTCGATTATAACGCAGGCGATATCAAGATCCTTGTTGCGCAGGGTTTCTTCAAGTTCTTCTAGGTTATTATAGGGGATAGAAAGGGTATTTTTGACGATATCTTCAGGTACCCCAGGGCTGCCGGGAATCCCCAGAGTAATTACCCCGGAGCCTGCTTTAACCAGAAAGGAGTCGGCATGACCGTGAAAACCACCATCAAATTTGACCACAACATTGCGGCCGGTATACCCCCGGGCCACACGGATAGCGCTCATGGTTGCCTCAGTTCCCGAACTGACAAAACGCACCATTTCGACCGACGGGACCGCTTCAATAACCAACTCGGCCAGATCTATTTCCAATTTGCATGGCGCCCCGAAGCTGGTGCCGTTTTCCATCGCTGCCTTGATAGCCGCAATCACAGCTGGGTGATTTTGTCCGAGGATCATCGGTCCCCAGGAGCCGACAAAATCTATATTGATGTTTCCATCTACATCGTAATTTTTAGAGCCTTCAGCTCTATCGATAAAAACCGGGTCGCAACCAACAGATTTACAGGCCCGTACCGGGCTGTTAACGCCACCTGGGATTAGTTTTTGGGCTTTTTCGAATAATTTTTTAGAGTTATCTGTATTCATTTGAAAATCTCCCGAAAGGATATTTTATTGTTCCGTACTTATCCGGATGAAAGCAAAAAGGGAATATAGCATGCTGTTCTCATTGTTGTCAAAGGCAACTTCCGGCCTGGTATTTATTTGAATTTGCTGATTATGCTCAGATTTTATTATCTGACCAGAAACCAACTCAATGGAGGGATGACAAGAGGCCGTTGGCTTCGCGGTCATTTACTTTTGTAGATCGATGTAGAATTCAGGCTAAAGGTCGAAGAAGCAAGGGGATACAACAGGCTGTTGACGATTGTCATAATCTCGCTACTGCCCGTAACTAAACTTCAAACGGCAAACCTTTGCTCGCTGTACCTCGCCGAAAAGCCGGGTTTTATAGACTAGCCACCTCCTCCAACATGGCTACCAGCCAGCGGGTATCAGCTCCTTGAAATAGGTTATCGAATGAAACCTCTCCGAGCGGCAGTAAGGCGCTTTGCTGCTGGGTTTCGCCACATATACCAAGTGCCTTATCCCTGCCTGCTCAGCCGAGCGCAATACCTCTTCCGTGTCATCGGCGAGCAAAGTCCTGGCCGGATCATATGTAATCCTGGTCTGCAGTCTATCCCAGAACCCAGCATCCTCCTTGGCCACGCCTATCTGTTGGGAACAGATGATTTCATCAAAATGGCCACGCAAAGCGGTTTTTGCCATCTTGATCTCAAGGGTTTTGCTATGGGCATTAGTAACCAGCCAGATTTTTTTGTTTATTACCTGGCAATACTCTATAAAATCAAGGACATACGGGTGCACAGCGATCAGATGGTCAACCTGCATCTTGAGGGCGGGGATGTCAAGATCAAGTTCCTCGGACCAGAAGTCAAGATCAGTCCATGCCAAAGTACCTTCCCGACTTTTATATTTACCTAGTAATTCCTGCCTGGCCTGCTTGATATCAAGGTTCCCCTTTTTCGCATAGGTTTCAGGCACCAGGGTTTCCCAAAAATAGTCATCAAAATGCTTATCCAGCAAGGTGCCATCCATGTCAAGCAACACATAGTCTATCTGGCTCCAGAATGTTTCCAGGTCGTCAATCATTATTCTGCTCTAACATCCAACTATCGTCTTGATATTTATTGATAAAAGCCCGGGGAAGGAAAAAACCATGAGCACTTGTTATAATGCCTGTCATTAACTTGCGCAGTAGTCTGGAGAATTCAGTCGGTCCGCAAGGTCCCGACAATTTCCTGAATTGATTGGCAGCCCAATTCTTCAACAAAATCGCCGATGCCATCGATAATTCTTTCGGCCGTATCAGGATCAACAAGATTAGCGGTGCCGACCTGAACGGCTGAGGCACCTGCGACCATAAACTCAAGAGCATCTTCGGTAGACATAATGCCCCCTATGCCAATTACCGGTATCTTAACTGCATTGGCGACCTGCCAAACCATTCGTAAGGCCACAGGTTTTATGGCCGGCCCTGAAAGCCCACCGATAATATTGGCCAGCTTAGGCCTTCTGGTTCTGTGATCTATGGCTATCCCCATCAGGGTGTTGATCAATGAAATGGTATCGGCCCCACCATCTTCTGCAGCCCGCGCTGTGGCGGTAATATCAGTTACATTTGGTGAAAGTTTAATAATGACCGGCAACGAGGTTCTGGCTTTCACCGACTCGGTGACCTTCTTAACCATTACGGGGTCGGTACCGAATGCCACCCCGCCTTTTTTGACGTTTGGACAGGAGATGTTCACCTCTATAGCCGATATACCCTCGATAACATTAAGTTTTTCAGCCAGTTCAGAATATTCTTCGATGCTGTCACCAAGGATATTAACTATAACTGGCGTACCGATCTTTCTTAGAAATGGCATCTTGGCACTACTGAAATTCTCGACCCCAACATTTTCCAAACCGATCGCATTAAGCATGCCACAGCTTGTTTCAACAATTCTCGGGGGAGGATTGCCCGGTCTGGGTTGTAAGGAAATACCCTTCACGACAATGCCGCCCAGACGTTGCAAATCTAGATAATCGGCAAATTCACTGCCATAGCCAAAGGTACCAGATGCGGTCATTATCGGATTTTTAAGCTGGAGCCCACCGCCGATATCAACTTTCAAACTGTTATCTATTCCCATGCCACATCTCCTGCCGCAAATACCGGCCCATCTTTGCAGACATGTAGATAAGGTTTGTTGCTGTCAACTCCCTGACCGGACCCACGAATCGCACAACCAAGACAGGCAGAAATCCCGCATGCCATGAGAGTTTCCAAAGAAACCTGGCACGACCAGTTCCTTGCAAAACAATAGCTAGCTACTGCTTTCATCATCGGATGCGGACCACAACTGTATACCTGCCAATTTCCAGCTTGATCTAAATTATCAGTCAGCAACTCTGTCACCAGGCCATGATGTCCCGTAGAACCATCGTCCGTTGCGACTAAAACCGTCAGCCCACCAAGACCTGCAAAATCATTCTGCAATACCTTGATTTCACTGGCAGTTGCTGCGCCAAGGAATACCTTGATCGCTTTGTGCTCTGTGTTGCTGCGAAGTAATTTTTTGGCCAGATAAAACAACGGTGCGGTTCCCATGCCCCCACCAACAATGCAGATATTGGTGGGCTGACTGGGGAGGGTGAACCCCTTGCCTAAAGGACCGACCAAACTCAGGATGTCACCAGGTTGACGTTTAGCCAGAAAAGCCGTCCCTCTACCAATGCTCTTGAATAAAATCTGAAGTTGCCCATCTGTCGTGGCCTGGTGGATCGAAAAAGGCCGCCGTAAAAGTGGCAGACCGAAGTCATCACTTGCTTTCACCATAACAAATTGGCCTGGACGGGCCTTCTCGGCAATGGCCGGGGCCAATAGAGTGAGGCGACAAATGTCATCGGTTATTTTTTCATTCCGGAGCACTTCTGTTCCAAACTTAATTGCAGTCATATAATTTCAGTAATAATCAAGGGAAGTAATCTTTAACTCGCTCAAGCCACAGTCGGGGTTTTGGTAATTAAGCTTACCAAGCGTTCGAGATCATCCAGGGAATAGTATTCTATTTCAAGTTTACCACGAGCACCATTTTGGGCTATTGCAGTTTTACTATCAAGACACCGGGTCAATTCAACGGTTAAGGTCTGACAGTACGAATCCGGGATTGCGGCCTGTATTTTTTTTCTGGGTGCTGTCTGGCTAGACACGGCACTCTTCGAGGCTCCTGCTTCTTTTACCTGCTTCGCCAGTCGTTCTGCTTGTCTTACAGATAAGTTGTTGGCAACAATCTCATCGCGCAAGGCCTTCACGTCCTCTGAGTCAGGCAAGGAAAGAAGAACTCTACCGTGCCCCATAGAAAGATTGCCGGCCACCAAATCATTTTGAACATACTCAGGTCAATGCAGGAGTCGAAGAATATTGGCAACAGTGGAACGATCCTTGCCGACCTTTTGAGCAACTTCCTCCTGGGTATGGCCAAACTCCTTTACCAATCTTTGGAAAGCTTCCGCCTCTTCAAGCACGTTAAGGTTTTGCCGCTGAATATTCTCGATGATTGCCAGTTCTAAGCGATCTGCCCGATCGGCCACTATTACCAAGACCGGCACTTCTTTCAAGCGGGCGATCTTTGCCGCTCGTAAGCGTCGTTCCCCGGCAATAAGCTCATAACCACTTTCATCTTCCTTCTTCCTGACCACCAGTGGCTGCAAAATCCCCTTTTCGGCAATTGAATTAGCCAGCTGAGTTAACGCCGCCTTGTCCATGCTTTTTCTTGGCTGATAGGGATTTGGGGCAATGTCTTTCAACGGACACATCAAAAGTGTCCCGCTTGTAGAGGTGCTGCTGGCTAAGTCATCACCAGCCGAAGGCAAAAGTGCGTTTAATCCTTTTCCCAGTCCTTTAGGTCTACTCATTTTAACACTCCACTTTATGGCTTTTGTTTTTTCAAAAACTCTTTAGCAAGATTCAAATAACTCAAAGCACCAACCGACCCGGGGGCATATGTCAGCACCGAGCACCCATGGCTAGGACTTTCACTCAAGCGAACATTTCTCGGAATTACCGCATCATAAACGGAACCTTGGAAATGGCTCCTTATCTCTTTAGCAACCTGAAACGTCAGTTTGTTGCGGCGATCAAACATCGTTAGAACCAAACCTTCAATAACCAACTTATCATTGTAAGAGTTTTTAACCAAGCGAATCGTCCTGACCAGTTGGCTCAACCCTTCGAGGGCAAAATATTCGCACTGCATAGGGATGATAACTGAATCCGCTGCTGTCAGCGCATTGATGGTTAAAAGTCCTAACGATGGCGGACAATCGATAAAAATATAATCATAGTTTTTCTTAAGAGACTTAAGAGCTTTTGCCAAGAAATTTTCCCGCTTGGGGGCCGAGATGAGCTCGACCTCCACCCCAATCAGATCAATATGGGTCGGGATAATATTTAAATTATCGTGATCCGCAACCTCGCAAACGGCCTGACCAGCAGGAACCTCTCCGATCAAGCAGTGGTACAGATGGTGCTCCTGATCTCTGGAAGTTACCCCCAGGCCACTCGATGCGTTACCCTGTGGGTCTGAATCGACCAGCAAAACCTTCTTGCCAGCCATTGCCAATGCCGAAGACAGATTGATTGCAGTGGTAGATTTCCCAACCCCTCCTTTCTGATTGGCCAAGGCGATGATTTTTGCCCCCTGGCCCGTAGCACTTCTTCTTTGCTGGCTATCCATTTAGCATTACCCGTAAGCTATGGTTGATTAGAAAGAAAAACTGTCGCAGACAAAACTGCTTACTATGAATACCCTTAATTACAACTCTACGCAATTCAAATCACCTTCCCCAGACAGATATGTTCCACGTGAAACACTGTCGCCACACCCCAGTCTTCTATTGCGCAGCAAGCCTAATTGCAAAACAAAAAAACAGCGGCGCATTTTGTGCCGCTGTTCGCTCGCCCACCGGCATACATCCACAAACAACTAACGCCAAGCAGACAGATATGTTCCACGTGAAACATCGCCGCCAAACCCCAGTCTTCTGTTGCACAGCAAGCCTGGTCGTAAAACAAAAAAACAGCGGCGCATTTTGCGCCGCTGTTCGCCCCCTGCCGCCGCCCTACATAAAAGAGAATCAGATCGAGGCAATTATCTCATTAAAGGTTGCGCTGGGCCGCATGGACCCAAAAGCCTTGCCGGTATCCGGCCTGTAATACCCGTGGAGATCCACCGCACCACCCTGGGAATCGGCCATCTCAGCAACGATCTGGGCCTCATTGTCCGCCAATGCCTGGGCGACAGGAACGAAACGGGCTTGTAGATTTTTATCATCATCCTGTTCTGCTAAGGCCTGGGCCCAGTAGAGGGCGAGATAAAAATGACTGCCACGGGTGTCCAGCTCACCAACCTTTCGGGAGGGAGATTTCTGGTGCTCCAAATGCCTGCCGATTGCAAGATCGAGAGTCTCAGCAAAGAGCTTAGCGATTTCAAGTTTAAAGGTCGCATATAAATGCTCAAAAGAAGGGACAAGTGCACAGAACTCACCAAGTGAGTCCCAGCGGAGATGACCCTCTTCAAGAAACTGCTGGACATGTTTAGGTGCGGAACCACCTGCTCCTGTTTCAAAGAGCCCGCCACCATTCATCAACGGCACGATGGACAGCATTTTCGCACTGGTCCCCAGTTCCAGGATCGGGAACAGATCGGTAAGATAATCACGCAGCACATTGCCGGTAACAGAGATGGTATCCTCTCCCCTCCTGACCCTCGCCAGCGAAAACTTCATCGCTTCGACCGGTTGCATGATCTTAATATCAAGGCCGGTGGTGTCATGCTCAGGTAGATACCTCTTAACTTTGGCAATGATCTCTGCATCATGACCACGTTTTTCATCAAGCCAGAAAATGGCCGGGGAACCAGTGGCTCGAGCCCTGTTGACTGCCAGCTTCACCCAGTCACGAATCGGGGCATCCTTGGTTTGACAACTACGGAAGATATCACCCACATCTACTGCTTGAGAAAGCAGTGCCGTCCCGGACTCGTCTACTATCCGGATCGAACCAAACTCTGGCGCCAGGAATGTTTTATCGTGTGAACCGTACTCTTCAGCTTTCTGGGCCATCAAGCCGACATTGGCAACACTACCCATAGTGGCCGGATCAAAGGCTCCGTTCATCTGGCAATCGTCGATTACTTCCTGATAAATCGTCGCATAACAGCGATCGGGCACCAAGGCAATACAGTCGTGGAGCTGATCATCACCACCCCACATCCTGCCACCATCACGGATAACAACCGGCATCGAGGCATCGACAATCACATTATTAGGGACATGCAGATTAGTAATACCCTTGCTTGAGTCAACCATCGCCAACTCACAATTGGCTTGGTAAGTCGCGGTTAAGTCTGCTTCAATCTCTGCCCTTTGCGAGACCGGCAGATTTTCTATTTTTGTATATAGGTCACCAATACCGTTATTGACATTCACCCCGAGTTGTTGCAGGACTGCTGCGTGTTTGGCAAAAACATTTGAGTAAAAGACCGAAACACAATGGCCAAAGATAATCGGATCGGAGACTTTCATCATAGTCGCCTTGAGGTGCAGCGACAGAAGGACACCATCTTTTTTTGCAGACTCAATCTGCTCACCATAGAAGGTCCGCAAGGCCCTGACGTTCATGACCGATGAATCAATTACTTCACCAGCAAGTAAAGGCGTCGATTCTTTGAGAACCGTAATCTGGCCGTCGCCGTCAACAAATTCTATGCGGACCACACAGTCTTTAGATACTGTTGTGGATTTTTCACTGCCGTAGAAATCCCCGCTGGCCATAGACACGACCCTGGATAGAGACTCGGCTGGCCACTCTTTCATCAACCGGTGTGGGTTCTGTCTCGCAAACTGTTTTACTGAGGCGGCGGCCCTTCTGTCTGAATTCCCCTCCCGTAAAACCGGATTAACTGCGCTACCCAGCACTATGGCAAAGCGGGCGAGTAAAGCTTTTTCGGACTCGTTTTTTGGCTCATCAGGATAATCGGGAATATCATAGCCCTTCTCTTGCAGCTCACTGATGGCCTCTTTTAACTGCGGAATCGAGGCACTAATGTTTGGTAATTTAATGATATTGGTTTCAGGCAGCTTGACCAGCTTACCTAGTTCAGCGAGGTCATCAGGTAACCGTTGGCTGTCAGTGAGCTTTTCGGGAAAACTAGCGATAATTCGGCCGGCAAGAGAAATGTCTTTGCTTTCGATGGAAATGCCCGATCCTTTAGTATAAGCTTGAAGGATCGGCAACAGGGAATAGGTGGCCAGGGCGGGAGCTTCGTCAATTTTGGTGTAGATAATTTTTGGTATTGTCATGTTCTTTCCTTTTTTAAAAAAAGTAGCGCAGAGAGGGAAAAGATGCTGGAAATGTGACTAAAATCAAATATAGCACGATGTGAAGAAAGCTAATAGCATATAAGGTTTGGGATTGCAATTATCATCTTGATTGGCATCATGCACAGCAAGTTGATCGCATTTCAAGGCTATTTGTTAGCCCACATTCTTCACTTCATATCGGCTTCCATGGCCGGCGTCTATAGTTGACCTATCGGTATTGAACAAGGTCATTACTGTATTACAAACAGGACTACTTTCAAAAAAATGTTTTGGTTCATAATTAACTTTCTAATCGGTCGATTCTTTACAGAGATGCAGATCAGTGAAGAAAATATCGCAGCAAAAAACATTCGTTTGATCCTGTTGCAGATCTTTGGACGAATTCATTTCATCATTAGCCTGCTTGTATATTTCTTATTTTCAACGTCATTAATTTCATGCACAACTTTGAATCCTGGTGTTCCTGAATCAGCTGGCAACGATTACAAATCACACCTGGCACAAGGTTGGAAATATCTCAACAAAAGACAGCACTCACAAGCCCTAGGCGAGTTCAACGAAGCTGGCGAGTTACGACCTGACCAATCTGAACCGCACTATGGTGAGGCCAAAGCCTTGTTTTACATGGATCGTTTTGATGAAACTTTAGCTGTATGTTCAGAATTATCACAGGAATCTGCAGATAATTTTAACGCTCTTGGCTTTTGCTGGGGAGCCCGCATCGAAATCAGTCGGGCCGCAACAGCAACCAATAATAAAGTTCAGGACGAGATTGAAAGGTTCCTGACCCGCTCTTCTAAACCGCCCCTGGAGCTGCTCTATAGCGCTTATCAGGGCTATTATTATCTGAAAAACAAAGAAAAACGTCTGCGTCTGCTCTTACAGCTGGCCGAGGAAGGAGCCGAATCATTATTTGCCAAGAGGATTGCCAGTTCCCTTTTTGCGGAGATGATCGCTGCTGATTCTGACCACGATCAGAAGATAACCTTGGCAAAAAGCTATCTCAGCAACTTCCCCCTGGGTCTAATGGCCGATAAAATTGCTGCCGTTGTTCTGGAAGACTCACTTAAAAAGCAGGACGCTGAACCGGACCTCTGGGGAATAGCCCAGTCTGTTTTAAAGGGCCGGGAAACGACCCCGATGATTAATAGCGCGGTATCCCACTGGTTAATCGAGCATGGCACTGGATACGATCACGCAATCAGGCTTTTGCAAAAAAACCTTCATGGCCTGGATGATCCTCGGCAAATGGGCCCCCTACACAACGGAGAATCTCTCACGGATAAGAATACCAACAAAAGTCGCCTGTTTGATAAGTACCTGCTGGGCCGGGCCTGGCTGGCCAAAGGGGAAATAGTCAAAGCCAGAAAACTTTTTGATGACATTTTGGTGAAACAGAAAGATTGGGCCGGGGTTTATCATTTTCTTGGCATGATGGCTCTTGGGGAGGGGAAGGCGGATCAGGCGATTCAGCTCTTTGCTACAGCCCTTGCCAAGGGTGGCACCAGACAGGAGACTGTTAATGAGTTGCGGGTTTTGCTGAGGGATCATTACGGTTTTGAAGGTGCACCATTGGAATATTTTCAGGCACAACACCAGGGCGTAATTTTCAGGGACGTTACTGAAAAGGTCGGTTTGAGTGGGGTCCAGGCATCCCGGGTAGCGTGGGGTGATTATGACAATGATGACGATGACGATCTATTGCTGGACGGCACCAGGGTTTTTAATAATCATTTGAATGGTGGCTTTGTCGAAATGGCTCAAGTAATCCCGACAGGTCTCGCCGGAGCCAACGGAGGGGTCTGGGGCGACTATGACAATGACCATTTTCTGGATATTTTCGTTACATCCCATGGGGCTAACTATCTCCTTCATAATGAGGCAGGAGTACGTTTCAGTAAGACCGATGCCTGGTCTCTGAACAGCCGCCGGGTTGACAACACTGAGGCTGCAGCCTGGGGCGACGTGAACAACGACGGCTATCTTGATCTTTATGTGGCCAATTACGAGCACGGCACAGTGATGAGGGGCCAATGTGATCAGGATCAATTGCTCGTCAATCAAGGTGGGGCTGACTTTAAAGACTTTGGCGATGGAATTGTCAGCGAAGAGGCCATGTGCGGACGCGGTGTCAGCTGGTCTGACTTGAACGGTGACGGCTGGCAGGATCTTCTGGTTGCCAATTACCGGCTTGATCCAAATTTTCTATGGCTCAACCAGGGTAATGGCACCGTTATAGATGTCGCAGAGACTGCGGGAGTGCAGGGCAAAGAGGTGAAAGGGGCCTACGGGCACTCCATCGGTAGCGTTAGCGGCGATCTGGACGGGGACGGGGATTTTGACCTTTTCATCTCAAATCTGGCCCACCCCCGCTACATAGAATTTTCGGATCAGAGCATGGTTCTGATCAATAATAGCGAACTTCTGCCGGAATTTGCTGACCAATTTTCAGAGTCGGGCATCATCTTTGATGAGACCAGTGCCGACCCTCTGTTATTCGATGTTGATAATGACGGGGATCTGGATCTATACATAACCTCTGTATATCGGAATCGTTCCTCACATCTCTACATCAATGACGGCAAAGGAGGGTTCACTGATCAGACTTGGCTGGCCGGAGCAGCAGTGATGAACGGCTGGGGAGCAGCCAGTGCCGATTATGATGGCGACGGCTATCTTGACTTACTGGTGGCTAGTCCAGAAGGGGTGCGCCTACTCCATAATGAAGGCGGCAGCAATAACTGGCTGGCGATCAGGATAGACGATCACAATTGCAACCGTTACGGGGTGGGAAGTAAGGTGATTATCAATTATGACCGACAACGCCAGATACGAGAAATAACAGCCGGCCGTGGTACTGGCAGCCAGGATTCTCTAACCGCTTCGTTTGGCCTGGGCACTTACACTGGACCAGTCTCTATCAAGGTTAAAACCCTTTGTGGCGATACCCTGCAACACCATCTCAAAGGACCAAACCGCGTGGTTATTATTGACTAATAATTCAAGATAATTTGACTTAGGTCAAGGCCGATTATTGACCATTTATTTTACGTTATTCTGGTGGCATGGAAAGGAGTATTTCCTTTCTGGGTAGCCGGTTTGGTGGACTGAGGGACGGTCGAAGAAAATATTATCTACAAGAGAGAGTCAAAGGAGAGACAAATGAAAAAGAAAATGATCCTGTTGCTGGCAAGTTGCCTGGTCGCTTTTATGCTAGCGGCCCCGGGCGGATTGCTGGCCGCAGACAGTAAGTGTATCAGCTGTCACAAAGTAATTACCCCGAACATCGTTAAGGATTTCCTGTCCGGTGAGATGGGCAAGTCAGGTAGCGTTGACTGCGCCACCTGCCACGGCTCGGAGCACACCAGCGCGGATGATGTAGCCAAGGTTAAGCTGCCCACTGAGAAAACCTGCCAGGAGTGCCATACTGAACAACATGATCAATACATGTCAGGCAAGCATATGGCGGCCTGGATCGCCATGGATGCTATGCCGAAAACCGGCCTTCAGCCCCATCCCTATATTCAGGGCATGAAAGGCTGCGGTGGTTGTCATAAGATCGGCGTCCGTGATGAAGCAACCAAAGACGCTTCCCGTTACGGCTCACCCTGTGATTCTTGCCATACCAGGCATAAGTTCTCCAAGGCCGAGGCCAAAAAGCCAGAGGCATGCCGAACCTGTCACATGGGCTTTGACCATCCGCAATGGGAGATGTGGTCAGGTTCAAAACACGGAGTGATTTACCAGACCGAGGGCGATACCGGTCGGGCCCCCACGTGCCAGACCTGCCATATGGAAGACGGCGACCACCGGGTCATGACCTCCTGGGGCTTTCTGGCCCTACGTCTGCCCGAGGATGATGATGAGTGGATGGGCTATCGAGCCACTATTCTCAAAGGACTGCATATTCTTGATCCGCAGGGTGCGCCGACTGCCCGCCTGGAAGTGGTTAAGGCCGGGATGCTTGCCCGTTTGAGCAAAGAAGAATGGCAGGCCGAGCGGGACCGGATGATCAAGGTCTGCATCAAGTGCCACAGCAAAAGGTACGCCGAGACCAATCTGGGCAACGCAGACATGATGATCAAGGCAGCTGACAAACTGATGGCCGAAGCCATTGAAATAGTGGCCGACCTCTACACCCGGGGGATCATCAAACCGGAAGAGGGCAAGGCTGCTTATCCGGATATGTTGACCTTCTATGACGCCATCACCCCAATCGAGCAGACGCTCTATGTTATGTTCCTGGAGCATCGGATGCGGGCCTTCCAGGGCGCTTTCCACATGAATCCGGATTATACCACCTGGTACGGTCTGGCAGAGATGAAAAAAGACCTGGTCGAGATCAAGCATGAGGCGAAAAGAATGATCGCCGAATCAAGCCATAAATAAGATGGCGAGCTGACAACAGCCCAAAAAAACGGGCGGTTCCTTTCGAGGAATCGCCCGTTTTTTGTTGGGGAGGATATCGTGCCTGGTTAAATGCGTAGTGCAACTATTCCGCATCTTAATCAAAAGTAATAAAGATTAACAACCAGTAGCGAGTATAACTGGAAGAACTAGCCAGATAATGGCCGAATATCAAGAACATAAGGAATGCGAAACCTGGTTAAGTATTCCTTTAAATCATACAGGGACAACTAAAAAAAGCATAAAAAAAGAGGCCCGGAAGGCCTCTTTTTTTACCCATACAGACAAGCGAACTTTAATAACGGTAATACTCCGGCTTGTATGGCCCTTCAACCTTGACGCCAATATAGTCGGCCTGTTCCTTGCTAAGGGTGGTGAGGGTGGCGCCGATCTTTTTAAGATGCAGCATGGCTACTTTTTCGTCCAGATTTTTAGGGAGAAAGTAGACCTTGTTCTCGTATTTACCCGGGTTTTGCCAGAGTTCAATCTGGGCCATAACCTGATTGGTAAACGAATTGCTCATTACGAAACTGGGATGGCCGGTGGCGCAACCCAGATTAACCAGCCTTCCTTCGGCCAGGACAATGAGCCTTTTACCGTCCGGGAAAATAACATGATCCACCTGGGGCTTGATGTTCTCCCACTCGAGATCCTTTACGGAAGCGATATCGATTTCGCTGTCAAAATGACCGATATTACAGATGATCGACTGATCTTTCATCTGGTCCATATGGCCCCGGTTTATCACCCGAAGATTACCGGTGCAGGTCACAAAGATATCGCCCATTGAAGCAGCCTGCTCCATGGTCATTACCCGATACCCTTCCATGGCAGCCTGCAGAGCGCAGATCGGATCGATCTCGGTAACAATAACCTGGGCACCCATGCCACGGAAGGCCTGAGCGCAGCCCTTGCCGACATCACCGTAGCCACAGACTACCGCAACTTTGCCGGCAATCATCACGTCGGTGGCGCGCTTAATACCGTCAAGCAAAGACTCACGGCAACCGTAGAGGTTATCGAATTTAGATTTCGTTACTGAATCGTTAACATTGAAGGCCGGGGCCTTCAATAAGCCATCCTGCATCATTTCGTTCAGACGATGAACACCGGTAGTGGTCTCCTCGCTGATACCGCGAATATCTTTCATCATCTCCGGGTATTTTTCGTGCATCAGCAGGGTCAGATCGCCGCCATCATCAAGGATCATGTTGGGTGTCCAGCCGTCAGGCCCGAAAATGGTCTTCTCAATACACCACCAGAATTCCTCTTCAGACTCGCCCTTCCAGGCAAAGGTCGGAATATCGGCGGCAACCATAGCAGCAGCGGCGTGATCCTGGGTTGAAAAGATATTACAGGAAGACCAGCGAACCTCAGCCCCGAGATCGACCAGGGTTTCCATCAAGACAGCGGTCTGGATAGTCATATGCAGACAACCTGCAATCCGTGCCCCTTTGAGGGGTTTTTGACCGGCATATTCCTCGCGGGTAGCCATCAGGCCGGGCATTTCGGTCTCGGCAATAGCAGTCTCTTTGCGGCCCCAATCAGCCAAACCCATGTCGGCCACTTTAAAATCGGCGCTATCAATAGTTTTATTACTCATTTTTACTCTCCTTATTTAATACCAGCGCTGTCCCTGATGGCATCAGCTTTATTGATTTTTTCCCAAGTGAAATCTGCCTCTTCCCGGCCAAAATGGCCATAGGCTGCAGTTTTAAGGTAGATGGGCCGAAGCAAATCCAGTTGCTGAATAATCGCTTTGGGACGGAGGTCGAAATGCTCCTGGATCAGTTCAATGATCTTATCATCACTGAATTTACTGGTGCCAAAAGTATTAACATTTAAAGAAACCGGTTGGGAAATACCGATGGCATAGGCCACCTGGACTTCAATTTCGGAAGCAATACCTGCCGCAACCATATTTTTGGCCACATAGCGCCCCATGTATGATGATGATCGATCAACCTTGGAAGGATCCTTGCCCGAGAAGGCGCCGCCACCATGGGATCCCATGCCGCCATAGGTGTCAACGATGATCTTGCGTCCGGTTACGCCACAATCGCCGACCGGCCCGCCGATGACGAAACGC
>DAOVJK010000346.1 GCA_030673265.1 Pseudomonadota bacterium
TCAAGAGCTCGCAGATCCCGAGACCGCCGGCCACCCCAAGAATTGTACCGGTCAGGCCGATGACCAAACCTTCATAAATAAAGATTCGCAAAATACTGTTGGAAGTGGCCCCCATCGATTTCAGGATCGCGATGTCACGGGCCTTTTCCATTACCACCATGATCAGGGTGCTGACGATATTGAAGGCCGCGACCAACACGATCAGGGCCACAATAATCGATAGAGCTGTTTTCTCAAGGCGCAGGGCCGAGAAGAGGTTCTTGTTTAGTCTGATCCAATCCTTGGCAATGTAGGTAACGCCCAGTTCACTCTCGATCTCGCGGGCTATCCGGTCGGCCTGGTAGATATCAGCCAGCCTGAGCTCAATGCCGTGGACCCCTTCTTCGATGTCCAGAAATTTGCGTGCGGTTTCCAGCGAAACATAGATCAGGGTAGAGTCGTATTCATACATGCCGGTTTCGAAAATGCCGACTATCTGGCAGGCCTTCATTTTTGGGATTATCCCCATCGGGGTCAGTGGGCCGGAGGGCGAAATGAGTCTGACCCTGTCGTCCCTCCTCAGATGGAGCTGGTCGGCCAGATCACGACCGACGACGATACCGGGTACTTTACCGGAGGACGAATCGAGGTCGGACAGGGAGCCGCTTATCATAAAATCTTCTATGGAGATTACCGTGGAGGCGCTGGCTGGATCGATGCCCCGCAGGATGGCGCCGGTACCCCCATCACCGGCGGTGATCATCGCTTGGCTGTAAAGATAAGGGGTGGCGCCGATGATCTCTGGTTTCTTGAGGAGCTGTTCCCGCAGCTTTGCCTCATCGGTGATGGTGGCGCCATATTTTTGGATGACGATATGGGAATTGACGCCCAGGATCTTGGCCCTGAACTCCTCAGTAAAGCCGGTCATCACCCCGAGGACCGAGATCAGAGCCATGACTCCGACTGCGACCCCGACCACCGAGATAATCGTAATCAGGGAGATGAAACCTTTTTTACGTTTGGCTTTCAGATAGCGCCGGCTGACAAACCATTCAAAATGCAAAATTATAGACTCCTGGTTCCAACTGATTATTTTTCCGGACGCAGATGCGGGAAAAGAATAACGTCGCGGATCGACGGTGAATCGGTCAGTAGCATGACCAACCGGTCAATGCCGATGCCTTCGCCGGCGGCCGGCGGCATCCCGTATTCAAGGGCTCGGACGAAGTCTTCGTCCAATTCCGGGAAAATCTCTTCGTCGTTGCCCCCTTCATCGATCTGTTTCTGCAGACGTTGTTTCTGGTCGATGGGGTCATTTAATTCACTGAAGGCATTGGCAATTTCACGGCCGGTGATAAACAATTCGAACCTGTCGGTAACCTCGGGATTTTCCTCATTGCGGCGTGCCAGCGGGGAAACCTCGGTGGGGTAGGAGGTAACAAAGGTCGGGTTGATCAGCTTCTCTTCGACCAGCAACTCGAAAAGTTCGGTCTTGGCCTTGCCGGGACCAGCCTTGGCCTCCAGCTTGATGTTGTGTTCTTTGGCCAGGGCCAGGACCTTTTCAGGGTCTGCCAGGATGGCGCCATCGAGACCGCCCACTTCGATCAAGGCTTCGTCCATGGTGTAGCGTTTCCAGGGTGGTGACAGATCCACGTCCTGCCCCTGGTATTTGACGACCATAGAGCCGGTTACTTCCGAGGCGATCCAGGAAACCATCTCCTCGGTGAGATCCATCATGTCGTGATAGGTGGCATAGGCCTGATAGAACTCAAGCATGGTGAATTCCGGGTTATGCCGGGTGGAAAGGCCCTCGTTCCGGAAATTGCGATTGATCTCGAAGACCTTTTCGAAGCCGCCGACCAGGAGTCTTTTCAGGTAAAGCTCTGGGGCGATACGCAGATAGAGATCCATGCCCAAGGCGTTGTGGTGGGTTTTGAATGGTTTGGCCGTGGCGCCTCCAGCGATAGGCTGCATCATTGGGGTCTCTACTTCCATGAAACCGCGGTTGGTAAGAAAATCGCGGATTAGGCGGATGATTTCTACCCGTTTGCGGAAGGTCTCTCGCACTTCGGGGTTGACGATCAGGTCGACGTAACGCTGGCGGTAGCGGGTCTCGATATCGGTGAGACCGTGAAATTTTTCCGGCAGAGGGCGCAGGGACTTGGTAATTGGTTTGACCATACTGGCCTGCAGGGACAGTTCACCCTTGTTGGTGCGAAATAGACCGCCGCTGAAGCCGACAATATCGCCGATATCCAGCTTCTTGAAGATTGCATAGGCTTCTGTGCCGACTACATCGCGTTTTACATAAATCTGGATACGGCCGCTTTCATCCTGGAGATGGAGAAAGGCGGCTTTGCCGAATTTGCGCAGGGCCATGATTCTGCCGCTGATGGTGTAGGTTTGGCCCTGGTCGGGTTCGGTCTCATCGGTAATCTCTTCGGCCATGCCCAGCAGATCCTTGACGGAGTTGGCTGGTTTGAAGTCGTTGGCGTAAATATTGACGCCGAGATCGGCAAGATCTGTGGCTTTTTGCCGTCGCTGTCGTAATACCTGGTTAAGTTCTTCGCTCATGGTTGTTCCCAAAAAAAGTTTTGTAGCTGTGATCAGGCTAGGTATTTATGGCGCAATGTGGCCGAAACTTCACTGGTTAGGGCCAACACTTTCTCGGCCAAGTCAGGACTAA
>DAOVJK010000032.1 GCA_030673265.1 Pseudomonadota bacterium
ATCTTGCGGGGGTCGAAATCAGGGATTGCCTGGCTGACCGGGCAAACTCCACTGCAAGCTCCACAGGAAAAGCAGCTATTGAGGTGCTCGCCGCCCGGTAGGGCAGTTACCTCGGCGCTGAAAGAAGCATTAATCTCCTTACTGGTTATTCCCATAAAGAACCTCGTTTAAAAAAGTTAAATATTTATATCTAAAAAATTAAGGCCTGCAAGCAGACCGTCTTATCAAAAAAAACAAGCAGAACTACAGTGGGGTAAAACGAGAATGTTACCCAATGGGCCGGGCTTTGTCAACTTAAGGCGCAGTCTGGCTGAACGCTGTTGCTCCCATAAAAATCTTTCTTGTTACTAAACTTCTTTTCAGACTAGAAAACGGAACTCACCTTTACCTAACAGGTCCTGGAGATGCAACACTCCGGCAAGGGCCCCGGTCTGATCATGGACCGGCAGGATGGTGATCTCATGTCTCTGCATGATGCTCAAGGCATCGGCTGCCAGGAGGTCGGCGGCGATAGTTTTGGGGTCACCGGTCATGACATCCGTAACCGATGCGGTAGCAAGATTTGCCCCTTTAGAGACCAGCCGCCGGATATCGCCATCGGTGATGATACCCTTCAAGTCATCGCCGCTCATGACCACAATCGCGCCGAGATTCATCTCATCCATGATGGCCACCGCTGCCGTCAGGGACATATCTATGGTTACCTGCGGAATCTGCTCACCGGTAACCATCACTTCCGAAACCTTGACCTTGAGTCGCTCACCAAGGCTGCCGCCTGGGTGGTTGCGGCGAAAATCACTGGCCTTGAACTGTTTGCAATTCAACAGGACAACTGCCAGGGCGTCCCCCATTGCCAGTGCAGCGGTGGTGCTGGCCGTCGGTGCCAAGCCCAGGGGACAGGCCTCCCGGGGCACCGCAACACTAAGGACAGCATCGCCGTGCTTGGCTAGGCTGGAGTTGATATTGCCGGTCATGGCGATCACCTTTACGCCTCTCTTCTTGAGACTAGGGAGGAGTAGGTTCAGTTCGCTGGTTTCACCGCTATAGGAGATGGCCATGACCACGTCCTGCTCATCAACCAGACCCAGGTCGCCATGCATGGCTTCCACCGGATGCAGAAAGAACGAGGAAGTGCCGGTACTGTTCAGGGTGGCGGCGATTTTCTGGCCGATTATGCCGGATTTGCCGATGCCGGTAATGATCAGACGACTGGGGCAGCCGAGGATCAACTCGATTGCCTGGTTGAAATCGTCTCCCAGTTGCTCAAGCAGTGAATTGATGCCTTCTGCTTCGATCCGGAGAACTTCTTTTGCCTGATCTATATACATAAGTTTTCTAATTTTTCAGATAAGGTTCAATGAAAAAATGGGGGAACATCCCAGATGCAACTGTTCAGCATTTGGAGCCCAGGGTAAGTTTGTGGAAATCTTTGTCTGGTTCAACCGGGTAATCACCGTTGAAACAGGCCAGGCAGAAATTATCAGCACTGATGCCAGTCGCTTCAACCAACCCGTCAATACTAAGGTAGTGCAAACTATCGAGACTGAGATGATCGCGGATCTCGTCAATTGTTTTGGCATTGGCGATCAGTTCACCTCCGGAAGGGAAATCTATCCCATAATAGCAGGGGTTGCGGGTAGGAGGGCAACTGATCATCATATGCACCTCCTTGACGCCGACATCCTTGAGAGACTTGACCCGGCTGCGGCCGGTGGTGCCCCGGATAATGGAATCTTCTATAATTATCACCTTTTTCCCTTCAAGGAAGGTCCGGATCGGGTTCAACTTGACTCGGACCGAAAAGTCACGCATGGACTGGGTCGGTTGAATAAAGGTGCGGCCGACGTAGTGGTTACGAATAACCCCCATCTCAAGAGGTATCCCGGAGGCCTGGGAGTAGCCGATGGCGGCATAGTTGCCGGAATCGGGAAAGGGCATCACAAAATCGGCATCAACTTTACATTCTCTGGCCAGGATCTCGCCCATCCGTTTGCGGCTCTGGTAAACATTGAAACCGAAGATATCGCTGTCGGGGCGGGCAAAGTAAACATGCTCAAAGATGCAGCAGCTTTGGCGCTCTGCTTTGTCCATATATAATGATTTAAGGCCGGTGCTGTCTATGATCAGGATCTCGCCGGGTTCGATGTCCCTGATGTAGGCGGCCTCGATCAGGTCCAGAGCACAGGTTTCGGAGGCAACGACATAGGAGCCGTTGCTGAGCTTGCCCAGGCAGAGGGGGCGGAAGCCATTGGGGTCGCGGACTGCCACTATCTTATCTTCAGTCATCAGCAGCATAGAGTAGGCGCCCTTGATCTTGCTGACGGTTTTAAGGATAGCTTGTTCAAAACCAAGTTGGGAGTGACGGGCCATAAGGTGAATCACCACTTCACTGTCCATGGTGGACTGAAAGATGGAGCCGTGTTGTTCAAGCTCTTCGCGTAGGGCCCTGATGTTAACGAGATTGCCGTTGTGGGCCACAGAAAGGGTGCAGCCAAGATGGGTGGCAGTGAAGGGCTGGGCATTAATTACAGCCGATGCGCCAGTGGTGGAATAACGAACATGACCGATACTGAGATGGCCGATCAGGGCTTGGAGGATCTCCTCGTTGAAAACCTCAGGAACCAGACCCATGCCACGATGTTGATGAATTTTTTTACCATCGCTGGAGACGATGCCGGCGCTCTCTTGACCGCGATGCTGCAAGGCGTACAAGCCGAAATATGATAGTTTGGCCGCATCTTCGTGGCCATAGATTCCGCAGACCCCGCATTCGTCACGGGGGCGGTCAGGGTTTGTATTGCAATGTAGCATTTTGTCACCATTGGCTTATTGGCCCTGACCGGTATAAAAGTGGGGTGGGTCGTCGGCCTTCTTAAGCAAAATCTGGTTAGCTGTAAAATAAATATCGAACCAGTAATTCAAAAGGTTACATTAGATTGCGTAACTTTTTACGGCCCGGAAAAAAGGGATTACAATACCCTTTTTTTTCAGCTTGGGGAATATTTTTTTGGGGGTGGACGCCAGGTTACTTCAAAAGATTGGTATGGTCGCGTTGCAGAAAGAAGTTTATCCAAGAGGAAGACTCATTCAAAGCCCAGTCCCGGGGCGGGACGCCGCCACTCTTCATGGAACCGTCTTGAGCCACCGCTTTCAAGCGTTCATAGACTTGTACATATAAGCATTTTTTCTGGCCGGGATATACTTCGCACCAACCGTCTCTGCTACCTCCGCAGGGGCCATTCAACAGATACTTGGCACAGCCCCTTTGCGGGCAGAGAAAGCCCAGTTCTGCCAAGGTGCAATCGCCGCAGTTCTTGCAACCAAATAACATAAGTTTGACAAGGTGCTCAGCCCCCGCGAAGGCTTTTTGCCCCTTTCCTTCATCAAGGGCGACACACAACCTATGAGCCGCTGGGTATAAGACGCCGGTCTCGACAAAGGCCAACTCATGAAAAGATTTGGCCAGGGCGTAATGAAGGGACTGGCCACCCTTCTGGCGGGGCACGGGTTCATCACTGTTCAGCTCGCCATTACTGCCCGGCTGAAAATAATAAGAATCCTGGGGCCAACAGGAGAAATCCTGCAGAAAATCGGGCCAGTCATCGACCATCCTGTCGGCCTCGTTAAGCAGAAAATCAAGTTCGGCAAAGGTCAGACCAGGGCCGCCGAGGTGGGCGCCGGCATAGCCAAGACCCTTCTGGACACAGATTAATTTGGCGGCCCGCAACAAACCTTTCTTGCGGCCCCGGTCCGCATCTTTGAATTCTTCCTGCAACTTAGCGTAGTAACGATCAGGGAGCACTACCCCGGGAATCCGGCCCTCGCACATGATCTTGGCCACGGTTGGGGTTGGTATAAAAACATTGCCCAAAACCGGCAGTTTGATGCCAGACAGACGCATATAGCGCAGGAGCTCATCAAATTTCCTGGCATCATAGCCAACCTGGGTGATTACATAATCGGCACCAGCTGTTTCCTTGCGGTGCAATTTGTAATATTGCATCCGTAATTCCGCTTCCAGATACTTGAACGGAGAAATCGCCACCCCCTTGCAGAAAGAGGTCGGTTCAACCGATTTTTTAATCGCCGGATTGCGGCGATCACTTCCAGCGTGCTCACAATTAAGGCGGCTGACCAGATCCAGGGCCTGGATCGTGTCAAGGTCGAAAACAGGTTTGGGGTGGCCCCGATAACCACGTTGCGGGTAATCGCCGGCGATTACCAGCAGGTTGCGTAAACCGGCCCGGTCCCAGGCAAAAAGGAGACTTTCAATCTGGTTGCGGTTCTTGTCTTTGCAGGAGAGATGGATGATAACGTCGAGCCCGAGTTTACTGATTTCGAGCCCCATTACCTCAGGGGAAAGGGCCGGATGCCCGCCGGCGTTTTCAGTAATACTGACGGCCTGTAATCTGCCGTCAGCCCCGGCATCCTGCGCAAAGGCCAAGGCCCGGGAGTGGGCGGTGCTGCGACCGCCCCGGCTTGGCACCAGTTCGACGGTCAGGGTGAATTCGTCAGGGTTTGCCAGAGATCCTTGAAACCTTGAGCTGTTGTTGTTTATCACAGGGCCATCTTACCAGGCATAGGGGAGTTTCTTGTTAATTTCGATGATCTTGTTGTTTATAGTAACATAATCACCTTGGCTCAGTTCCTTCATAACCCGGCTCACCATCTCTCGGGATGAGCCCACCATATTGGCGATATCCTGATGGGTCAGTTTATCCTCAATTACCTGTTTGCCATTGCTCGGCTTGGCCAGCTGCATGAAGAGACGCGCCACTCTCCCATAGACATCCATCAAGGCCAGGCTTTCGATCTTCTTGTTGGCCTTTCTGAGCCGTTCCATCGAGTCTTTCAGTAAGCCGAAGACGATATCCGGGTTACCCGAAATAATTTTTCTAAAATCTTTTTTTGCCAGGACCAGGACTTCACTTTTTTCTCTGGTTACAACACATGCGCTTCTGGCAAAGCCATCCTCAATGGCGGTCATTTCACCGAAATAATCACCCGGGCCGAGGATTGCTAAGATTATTTCCTTGCCATGCTCATCTATTATTGTGACTTTTACTTTACCACTGGTAACGATATAAAGTGAATCGGTAAGGTCGCCCTCACTAAGAATAATGGTTCTTTTGGGGTATACTTTCTTAACCGAAGCTTGTTCAATTGTATTGAGATCTTGATCGGTAATCCCTGAAAAAAGAGCACTTGTTACAAGAATGTTTTTCATCAGATTCCTCGATGGTCTTATTTACCAATCATGTCTAGTAGATCTTTTATTTATTAATAGTGCTGAAATAATTGGCACTACGATAGGATCTTAATACTATATCTGGAAAAGCTCCTGCTAACAACAATATGTGTCATATGTAAATAATTCACATAAACTGCGTAAGAAACTTCACTGTTTTTAAGGTGTAAACCGTTTATGTTTATAACATGGAGACTAAATCTAAATCGTGAAAATTCATTAGAGATATGGCAATGTTTCGTGTATTGTTAGAAAATTGAATGAAGTCAATGTCCCTGGCATGGTGTGGCATGTTATTTAGGTCGCTTGAATTGAAAAAAGGAGATGTATGAAAATGGGAGTAACCAGAAAGAGCACTTTTTCTAAGATCATTATGTGGTGTGCCACAATCGTATTTTCTCTGCCTCTTATTGTATCCTGTGCGGGTGTGGATCCTAGGGATGTTGATGTTGAGCTTGAACAATCGGCGCCAGAAATCAAAGTAACTTCATACACCGAGGCATTATCCAGGCTTGGAACAATGAGTACGGTTTTCGACACCGGGGTAGCGAAAATCCAGTGTAACGACATTACGGATAAGACTGGCACTGCGATGACTACCGGTGGTGAGATCCAGAGGAACATTACCGAGATAATGAAAAGCACCCTGAATTCCATAGGCGGAAATATCGTATTTATTGAATATGATCCCGGCTTTATTCAGAATCAAATGGTTACCGGCTATTCAAATTTTGAGAACAAGCTTATTCCGGATGTTGTCATTACGGGCGGGATTACGGAATTTGATCGAGGCCTGGAAACCAGGGGGGAGGGGCTTGATGTAGGAGCGCAAGCAAATATAAAAGGTATTAAAACTTCACTTCCTTCCAATGAAATCGGAGTGAATTATGGAAACTCCGGCAAGGCAGGCAAGGCCAGGATCACCCTTGATTTCAATATGAAGGATTTTAACACCCTGGCGGGAATCGCCAAGATGACTACAACCAACAGCATGGAAGTCCATAAAGCAACACAACAGAGAGCATTAGGTATTACCATTTTTGGCCCGACTTTCGGGCTAAAAGGTTCTGTTAAAAAAGTTCAAGGTCGCCATGAAGCAGTAAGGCTACTGGTGCAGGCGAGCATGATTCAGATGATCGGCAAATATCTGAATATGCCTTACTGGCGTCTTTTGGGTGACGATGCCCTGCCTGATCCTGTCGTTATGGATTCGATTGCCACAATCTATTATTCTTTGACTCCAGAGGATCGAGCGTCTGTTATACAGCAATGGCTGTATATTTATGGCTACGATGTCCAGATAACCGGAGTGTTAGATTCGCAAACCGAATCAGCCTTGCTTAAATTTTCCCCGGATTATCCCGTTGGGAGCAAGGATATTCCGGTAGAGCTTTTTACCGATATCTACATCAACCAGCCCTACGACGCAGCTGCAGCTGGGCGGCGAATGGCCCTGGACAATCTTATGTATCAGGAGGTTGAACAGGCCCAGTCAGCCCCCACCTACGAGGAAGATGTGGCCGTGGTCGACGCGGGGGCCGCATATGTTGAACCGGTGGCGGCAGCTCCTGCCGCATCTGCATCCCAGGCAGCGCCGCCAGCCGCTGAGCCGGAAAAAAAGGCCAGCCCAATGAATAGTGGTGGGTTCGGTCGAATGTTAAGTGACAGCGACTGGTAAGTGACCTGGTTTGCACTTTGGAAGTGAAATTGAATATGATTAACAAAAAATACTGTTTTGTAAATGGAGGTCCATCAATGTATATGGCCAGAATCACCACAATCTTTATTCTATTTATGCTGTTATGTTCTCCGGCTGCGATGGCTGGCAATAAAAAAATTATGACCATCCGTGCCGCCAAGATCATCGCTGAGCGAGCTATTGTTGAGTCAATTTATGGTCTTAAAATCAAATCAAGCGAATCTGTAGAAAATATGATCGCCTCTGGCTTTGAGGGTAAAACAAATACGAAGACTGCCGCCACTATCCGCGGGATAAAGATTGACGAAATGGCTTATGATGCAGAAAAAGATATTGCCAAAGCCACCGCATCAATAATCCTCAATGAGTTTACCAATATTGATGGGCAGGAGATCAACTTCAATGGTAAGAGCTTTACCAGGGTTGGGTTCGCAACCTCGACCCCGGCGATGGCGATTCCCCTGGGGGCTCTTCGGGCGGCGGAAATAGATGCTTACAAGCAATTGGCAAAACGAATTGTCGGTTTTACACTGGAAAGCCAGACCACAGTCGAAAATTATATCTTGACCTCTGACATTGTAAAATCGAAGGTTCTTGCCACTATCTATCTTGCGAGGCTTATTGATTACGGTTGGGACGATCAGGGCGATGCTTTCGTCAAGATGCAGATTGATACCAATGAGGTGTCTGAGATTCTCGGTCAGCAGATCGTAGATGTGGATCAGTTGATTGAGGTAGAAGGATTGGGCGCCCAGAGTGATGATTATTCTACGGCTAAATCAGGGCAGTAATAAAAAAATGAAAGGAGTTGGCCTGTGAAAGCAAAATATTTTTTTCTTGGTATCATAGCCACCTTGTTTTTTTTGGTCCTTACCGGAGCAATTGACCATCATGGTTCATCTTCGGCAGCTTTGGGGTTTGGTCGTTACCAGCTTTCCGCCTGGGCGACTTCTTTCGGCGAAAAGGGCGGCGTCGTCGGAGCATTTGTTATCGATACCGTTTCAGGAGAGACCCGGACGGTATACAGCAGGACGTATGGGGCGCCAATGGAGAGTCAAGTCGTCAAAAACGACCTGAAGAAGCCATACAGCTCAATCAAGTAAGGGGCAAATTCCCCCGTGAACTGTGAGGCTGGAAACTGCTGCAATCCTGTTGGCAGGCCGCGGTCTTTGCGAGGCATCATCCAGAGATAAAACCAACGTAAATTGAGGCATTCATCCCGAGAAGGCCCGAATGCGGCGACCCTTGCCTCGCTGCTCGGCGACAAAATCCAGCCTAAAAAACAGGGGCAGGCCATCTTAACTATAAGCGGTCACAACTTCGCTTTCGTGTAAATATTCCCTGACCTTTGTAGTTAGTATATTATGCCTAAACGGCTTGGTTAAATAATCATCGCACCCAGCAAGTTTGCCTTTGACTTTACTGATCAGGCTATCTTTTGCAGTCAACATTATGATCGGAATATCTTTGTAAGCATTACTCTTTTTTATGGCTGACAAGACTTCATAGCCATCCATCTCTGGCATAATTATATCCAGTAAGATCAAGGCCGGGATTCCTTCATTCAACCTGGCTAAGGCGTCAATACCGTTTTCTGCCTCAACAACTTCAAACCCATCCTCAAAAAGGATTGTCCTGAGCACTTTTCTGATCGTGGAACTATCGTCAACAATCAAGATAGTTTTTTTAGTTTTATCAGGCTGGAGGCTACCTGCTTCATCTGATAACGACTTCTTGAACTCCATCTGAGCCAACAGGAAGTTCAACTGGTCTTTGTAAAACTCGTCGGTTGAGACTATCATCTTTGTTTTGTACAGTTGTTCGGCCGCCTTCCCCCAGTTGCCCAGGTTATAGTGGGCAATCCCCAGATAAAATCTGGCCTTATGGTTCTTACGTTGAACTGCCAAGATCCTGGTGAACCGCAAGGCCGCCTTTTTCAACAGATCCTGATTCGGTTTCTGAGCTGATCCAGTGATTTTCTCAGGGATGAACAATTGCGCATTGCAATTGCCACAAACAAAAGCGTAGCCAACTGCTGGCATCCAGCAAAAAGGACAGCGTTGCACAGTATCGTCTTCCTTGCAACCGGCTTTGGCAGCCTTACTGATTGTTATGGTTTCTTCCGCAATCTCTCGGTTATCTGGATCAAGAGAAGAAGCATTTTTCAAAGCAACATTAATAATTTTCATTTTATTGCTTATCCTCGAATACCACAGCCAACCTTCAGCATTCCTGGGATTATGTTTTAATAATTTTGCCAGTATCGGCTGGGCGTGTTCAGCATTGCCTCCTTCGGCTAATTTGATGGCTTTATCGAGCATGGCGGGCTGGCAGAATTCGCTTTCACTTTCGTTTTCTGCAGATAAGCCCTTGCTTTTCAGTGCCTCTGCCTTGAGGATTAAAGACTTGGAACTACAAATAATATTTGGTGCAACGGCCTCGGAAGGAAGATTCTCAATGCTATGGGTGGCATTTTCCCAACAAAGCATTTTCACTGCAGCCTTATCACCATTTACATCTCCACATTGAGCTGAATAAAGTTCTCCGCCAACGAAGAAAAATCGACCGGCACCTTTTTCTGGATGAGAAGTCAGTAGTATGCAGCTTTTACGCTCGAGATTAATAAGTTCGATAAATCCTGCGATGGAGACGCCTGAGGTATTATCGCTCTGGTCAATATGATCCAGGACCCCGTCAATGTTCTTAAGCAACATTTCAAGGGAAAAGGGTTTTTCCAGGAATGCGTAAATGCCAAGTTGGTCGTCTGCGGCCTTCAGAACCGGGCTGCCGTAACCGGTAATTACAAGACAAGGAACCTTGGGATGATTCTGGTTCATGTAGATAAGAAGCTCCAGCCCGTCCATAACTGGCATATAAAGATCGGTGATTAAAACAGAAACGGAGTGGTTCTTAAGAATTTCAACAGCTTCTTTGCCGTTCGAAGCAGTGTCGAGGATAAATCTGGATTCAAGACTTTTTAGAGCCAGCGTAAGGGTGTCCAAAATTTCTTTAGAGTCATCAACGACTAATACACGTTTCATAACCAAGCCCCATTGCTGTCTGACATTGCAACTTCCAGTTTCCTGCATATTGGTGGCTGCGCTCTCAGTTGGCAGTCTTGTCTACCATCCTCAAATTATGGTGTCTTTGCTTATTTTAAGCACTCTCTTCCAGCAAGTAGCCTGTTTCTTGCAGGTCACTTACCTGGGATTTCTCGATTTCTCTGATTACCACCCTAATTTTTCCCAGCGCATTAGAGACTCGGGTTAGCGTTGCCGAGTCGTTGTCCATTTGGGCAAGGTGGAGCTCAGCAAATGCGACTGAGAGGGAGTTGTTTATTTCATAATTATAAGTAGCTCTCATCAAGTTGATGATTTCTCTGTTACTTTTTTCCAGGCTTTTCTTGTGCATCTCTAAGGCACGAAGTTGATGGTAGATTCTTGCAATTGAAACAAGGCAATCGATTGGTTTATAAACAAATTCGTTGGCTCCAAGACAGAAGCCTTTGGCTAGTATTGCATCATCCTTGCGATCAGTTAGCATGATTACTGGTAATTCAATTGGATCATATTTCTGACGGATAGATTTTAAGACATCAAAACCTGAAATGCCCAGCATGAAGACCTCAATGAATATCACCGCGACGTTACCATCGGCAACCTCGGCCAGGCAGCCATCGCCATCTTTACAGATGATAGGTTTCGTGGCCAATTTTCTTAAGCATCTACAAAGCATCTCGGCATTTTTATGGTTGTCATCTACTACAATAATCCGCACACCACCCATTGGGCTCTCCTTTGCAGACAAAATTCGTAGTTTTTAGCGCTCTCCGGTTGTGCCGCTGTAAGTGCCCCACCATTCTTTATATGAAGGCAAACTGGGCTAATTTTTATTTTACCGTTTATTGCCATAAGCTGGTCAATGGGGTGATTCCTTCTTTTTGCTTCTCATAACCCTGTCAATAGGGATTCCCCTCTTTAGAGTCAGGTGATTCTCTCCAGTTTTGTCCCTGATACAAGTTGGGTTGGTCCCCAAGACTTTACACGATCAATTCTGCAGGTCATTTGTCAACGCTGATTTTCACCTCTTTTTCCGTTATATTTCCTCTTGTAAGCCCAAAAAAGGGGTAAGAAGTTGCGCGGCAGCTCATCTAAGCCCCCTCCTTTTTTGCTCTTTGTATACGGCTCTGCCAATTTTCTTTGGTGAGCACGTTACAAAGAAGCTTTTAAGTAGCGACAATAGCACCATGCTATCATCACATAGAGAGTCATGAGCTTGATTAGTGTTATTCGGAATCTGTTCATAATAATTATCAAGAAGAGATATTTAACCTTATGATTATTTAGTTGTCACTTTGTGATATAGGGAAAAACAACTGAAAACAGGTGCCACTCCCTGGGATGCTATCGACTTTTATTCTCCCTTTGTATTCGGCCACAATGCCGCTTACAATTGACAACCCAAGCCCTGTTCCCCCGTTTGAACCATTGGTGGTAAAATATGGTTCATAGATCCTATCCATTGTTTGGATATCCATGCCACAACCATTGTCTTTGATTTCTATCTTACAAATTCGGGTCAATGGCGAACCGGTAAAATCACCGGCATCCCCCGCAGTGTCGTCATGATATCCGACCGTGATCTCCAGCAAACCTCCAGACAATGATCCCAAGGCTTTGATAGCATTTTTAATAATATTCAATAGCACTCTGAAAATCTCAGTTTGCTTGCCATTAATGAGGAATTGGGCGCTTAAAAAATGCTTCTTGATTTCGACATTGGACGGGATTGTCGACTGTATTAGCAGTAGAACATTTTCGATAACAAAAATAATATTGATGGGCGTTACAGTCTGGTTCTCAGGCATAGAGAGCTGTTTGATCTCGGTAATCAAATTGTCAGCACAATCAGTAGCTTCTATCACATGCCTTAAATATTTATGACTGCTTTCGGGGGTGTCATTTGTTCTAAGAACCAGCTCGGTATAGCCGCGAATCCCATTCAATACGTTATTGAAATCGTGAGTAATACAACAGACTTGTTCGCCAATACTTGCAAATTTTCTACTTTGAAACAGGTCAACCTTCAGGGTTTCCGCTTCTTTTTCAAGATTTTTCTTGGAGGTGATGTCAATTATACTGATAACGCCTCCGATGGTTTCTCCGCGGTGTTTCATAGGATGAATCCAGCAATCGGCATAGAAACTAACGCCATCTTTCCTGAAAAAAAGTTCCTCACCACAATAGACTCTTCTGTTCTCCCATTCTGGAGTATTCAAAACCCGGCATTTATCCTGGGGATAAGGGGATCCATTGGGGTGCTCATAATGGATCAAATCATGAACTTTTTGCCCCAGTACTTCTGCATTGTTTTCATAGCCGGTCATTGTCAGAAACGCTCCATTCGCAAAAACACAGCTTCCTTCCAGATCAAAACCACAAATCGCTTCCGCTGTCGAGTTGAAGAGGAGTTCGACAAAGGCCTCGTGATCAAGCAACATCTGGCCGAATTTGCTGTGGTTATCATGTTGTAAAGCTTGGTGCCTACAATTAATGTCAGCTGGAGCGTCAGGCGGGTTATGGGGGGGGGCATCCCAAGGTTTGGCTAAATTAAGTTCCCTGGTGCTGTCTTCTTGTTTGTGAGCCATCTTATTGAAATGTTTCTTTATTCGACCAAGGGGAAATACTAAAACAACGTTGAATAGGGAGATGAGTAATATTAGACCGATAGTGACTGGTTTTATCAGAGGGGCAGGTCTTTCTGGAATAAACCCTAAAGCTGAGTGTAAGTATGACGGTTCAGCCAGGTGCCATAAAAACAGGGTGGTACTGACTATCCAAAGAAATTTTAAGCTGTGCATAGATAATTTGTTAATAGTCATTTTGTGACCCCGTTTAACATTTCCAGCTATATTTGACTTATCTATTGTATTAATGCCTTGATTGTTTTGAGCTTTTCCTGCTGACAGGCACGGTGTTTTGACAAGAGTTTATCCCGTTGCCTTACACTAAAGTTTTCTGCCAAATAATATTTTTTCAGTTCGTCAAGGTTTCTAAATTTTCGGAATGGACAAACTGAGTCCTCTTGGATCCCCAGAGGGCAACGAATTAACAAGGCAAAGAGTGTTGAAATATTATAAATTCTCTCGTCTTTCGCTAAATTATGCATGTCCTCTCCTTTTGTTAAATTTAAATTACGTTCGCATTCAAATCTCTTGTATGCCCTTATAGAGAAGAGGAATACCCTCTGCGCACCGATCCACAAAACTGACGAGAGCATCACGGGAAACTTGCAAACCCGCAGTAGCTATTTACGTTTTAATTGTATCGGATTCTCGAACTGATAAGATATGGGGAAAAGTTGTATTCGGGGGAGAAAAAAATACTTTGAAGGAGGGATTTGCTATTTGCTCCAAGCATGCCAAAAAGAATATATCGCTATGTAAATGGTAAACCGTTATGAGGTAGACGGGGGGGGCGGAGAAAGAGGGGGGGAATTTTGAGTAGTGGGGGATTTACGTAGTCGCCCCTGAATAATTGATTTCTCAGGTTGATTGCCGGCGGGCTGTCGGCGAAACAGATATGTTTAGCAGGAAACACGAGGATACAACGAGTTGGGTGCGTTTGGCTGTGCATGTTCAAGCGCAACAATCAGACCCAATTGTCGAGGTCAACAATGTTATGCTCTACTGCAAAACGTAGCAAGTCAACGGGAGAACTTGATTTTGTTTTCTCAAAAATATTTGCCCGATGCTTGTCAACCGTTTTAGGACTCAAGCAAAGAATCTGGGCTATTTCCTTGCTGCTGGCTCCGGTAAGATATATCTCCAGCACCTGCAATTCCCTGGCAGTTAGAGGGCTGTTAAAGAGAGAGGGGGGATTGGTTGAGTCTTTTGGCCGGTCTTTCTGGCCAAGAAAATCGCCGATCAATAATTTGGTTACTGCCGGGCTCAAAAAGCATTCCCCTTTTAAGGCATGCCTTATGGCCCAGAGAAGCTGCTCGACTGGCGCTGACTTCAGAACATATCCCAAAGCACCGTTTTTCAATGCCTTACGTATATGTGATAATTGAACATGCATCGTAAGAAAAATTACTTTGGCTTTTGGTACTGACTCCAAGATAATAGGGCAAAGATCAAGTCCGCTGCAGGTCGGTAGCGATATATCCAGAATTACCACAGCCGGCTGATGCTTCCGGGCCAACTCGATGGCCTCCACCCCATCAGAGGCACTGCCGATCAACTGGAAGTCTCCTGAGTGATTCAGGGTTTTTTTGATACCGTCGAGAACTAAAGGGTGATCCTCAACTATCAAAATGGTTGTTTTCTCGTTCATGCAGATCCCCAGGGCAAGGATACCTCGATAGAAGTTCCCATACTTTTCCGGAGGATCTTAAGTTGACCGCTAACAGAATTCACTCTTTCCTGCATGCCGATAAGGCCATATCCTCCGGAGCTATCATCCATATCCCTTGCATTCTTAATTGCGAATGGATCAAAGCCGATGCCATCATCTTCAATGATAAGAAGACGTTTTCCGGAACCACCCTTTAGAGAAATCTGCACATTTTTGGCTTCAGAGTGCTTAACAATATTATTTAACGCTTCCTGGATAATTCTGAAAACAACGGTTTTAGTATAAGGATCGACTGTCCCCCAATCACTTTCAAATACGGCCCTTATTTTTATCCCTGGGCAAAACCCCTGGGCAAAACCAATTAAATCACCGATAATATCCGATATTTCTGAATCCTCCAGCCTGGACGGCGACAGTTGGTAGATTATATCCCGGCAAGTCCCGCCAAGTTTTTCTACAAGAGCTCCTAAGTCAAACAATATATCTGATATTTCCAGGCTACTCCCCATAGCATCTTTCTCGTAATTTTGTAAGCTATCAACCATGTGTCTGATACAGTATAACTTTTGACCAAGTTCATCGTGCAAATCCATCGCAATCCGCCTCTTTTCTTTTTCAACCGCCTTACCCATTTGCCGGGATAACATCTCGATCTTCTGGTTTGCCTTAATTCGTGCTGTAATATCTCGGTGGATACTTAAAAGGTATTGCTTGTTGTTGAGGATTAGGGCTTTTGATTCGCATACTATATGGTTTTCTTTTCCATCAGGCCTGACCCATGAGTATTTCGAGATTCCTTTACTGCTAGCTAATCCCTCCATACAATATTTTGCCCAGGAAAGATCTCCCAGGATATAAGCTCCAGAAAGATTGTGAGAGGCAATAAGTTTTTCTTTTGACAAGCCCGCAAGTGTTGCCAGGGTTTCATTGCAGTCAACATAGCTATTGGGAGGTCCATCGGAAGACATTTCCGAAAGCCCGAAGCCAATCGCTGAATTCTCAAAAATTGTCCGGTAACGATTCTCTGAGTCCCTTAAATCATTAGTTGCCTGCTTACTTTTAGTTATATCCCTGGCAATGGTGAGAATATAAGGCAGCTTATTCATTTCGATACGAACCGCATTCACCTCAACGGGAATTATCTTTTGGTTTTTGCATCTGATTTGGGTCTCAAATATAACATTCCTGAAATCCGGACTTTTCAGCTGATGCCGCAGTTTGTTGAGTTCTTCCAGATCATGATCAACCAAAAATGAAAAGACCGACTCCCCAATCAGTTCGCTTTTGTCATAACCCATTGTTTCACAGCAGGCATTATTGACATTAACAATCTTTGCCTTACCGCTGGTAAATTCAGACAATAAGACAAAGCCCCCGGCATGTTCGAAAATTTTTTGATACCGCAATTCGCTTTCTGAAATTTTTTCCTGCAAACGCTGAAATTCAACAGGCCAGAAATTATTGGCCGGATCATCATTGCTGTCGGCGGCTGCATCTCCGGCCTGAGGAAGCGGAGCTGCGGGG